>NZ_CATKPX010000078.1:0-252106 GCF_949767755.1 Pseudomonas sp. IT-P4
ACCACTTGAAAAAAAGCGCATCCGTGCTAAAACCAATGTATTGAATATTATGTATTTCTGGATTCAATTAATGCGCACGACTCGTGTATTCGATGAGTCGGCCCAAGGACTGAGGGGCGGCGCAGAACGGTCGCGAGGTGCCAGGCGCTGGCTCATGGGCGCTACGCTCTTTTGCTCGTCATGTATCAGATGTTCGCCAACGTGGCCAATGCGCCAGTTTCAGGAATGATAGCGAGCTAATATGCCCTCCAAAAAATCATCATTAAGAATGAGCGGGCCTGGAGAAATTAGTACAAGCCCATTCCGTAGGTTCCCGGAAGTAGTTGACGCGATAGGGGGTTCCTCGCGAGGCGTTTTCAAAGACGCTGGTATCAGCCTTGAGCAATTTGCATATGAAGACAACCATCTCGCCTACATGGACGTTGCTCGTCTGTTCAACACGGCATTCGAACACACTCAGTGCCCCCATATTGGCCTGCTGATCGGTGAGCGCTTTTCGCTGGAAAATTTGGGTCCGGTGGGTCAGCTTATGCGTCTTGCGACTACACCAGGCGATGCATTGAACGACCTGGTCGGGCATGCCAATCTCTATGATCGTGGCGCGACCCCACTGCTTCTTCCCTTGGCGGGCCAACACAGTTTGTTGGGATATGTCATTTATCGCCACGACCTGCCCAATCAATCATTACTTGTCGACACTGCCGTCATGGTTGGCCTCCAAATGCTGCGGGCCTTATTAGGCGCTAGCTGGACGCCCGTTCGTGTGCAGTTTTCATATCGCAAGCCATCAGACATCACCCCGTACATCAGAAAATTTCGCTGCAATATTCAGTTCAATGCAAGCATTTCCGGACTTGTAATAAACAATCAGCAACTCCGACAAATTCAATGTACGGCGAATCCACGCTTACACCATCTACTTAAACTGACTATTTCGAGCGCCACGTCACATTTGACGATTTCAGAAAAAATAAAGAGCCAGGCATACGCTCTATTATTGCAAGGCCAGGCAAACTCCAAGCACATCGCCAGTCAATTCTCATTGAATGAAAGAACGCTGCGACGCCGGCTGGATGCGGAAGGTTCTCACCTCAAAGAACTGATCACCGACTCCAGAAGCAACTTCGCGCGGCAACTCTTGAAAGATACGGATTTGCCGATATCCACAATCTCCCAGACCCTGCAATACCAGGATCCAAACGCCTTCTCCCGTGCATTCAAAACGTGGACAAATACGTCACCACAGCATTGGAGAAATGGGCTGGGGTAGCCTCCATGGGGGGTTGATTCAACCACTTCCATACCCCCGTGATACCGCGCGCACTGTCCGAAAATGCAAGGTGCCTTTCTGATGATTGCCGTAAAGTGAACGCAACAACAGGCTGATTGCAAAGCTGATCTTCGGTTTTTTGTGTTGTTCATGAGGTTGGCGATTAGTTGCACCTGCGGGTGGAGTTCCGCGCAGACACTCAAGAAGGCCACACGAATAAAAGACGATGCCCAGGCCTTGGGGCGATGCAAGCGACATAGACTGAGTGATCTGATAGAGAGGGATTTCATGCAATTAAATAAAAGTGTGTTGTCGATTACTGTTCTTGGTGCGCTGACACTCTTGACCAGTGGCCGAAGTGTTGCCGGTGGCCTGATGTTGTACGAAATCGCCACCGACAACGTCGGACTGGCCAATGCCGGTGCAGCGGCCCGGGCACAAGGCCCTTCGACCATTGCCAGCAACCCCGCCGGCTTGAGCTACCTCAGCGGAACACAGATCTCCGCTGGCGCTCAGGTTCTTTTTGGTGACTTATCGTTCGATCGGGACAGTGAAACCAATACGCCGGGCACTGGCAGCGGTAACGCGCTCGATCCCATACCGGGTGGCAGTTTCTTCATCAGCCATCAACTGGATGATCGGTGGTCCGTCGGTTTCGGCTCCTATGGCGATTTCGGTCTGGCTGTAAACTACGACAATGACTGGTCCGGCCGTTATTTCGTGCAGAACGCGAGCATTGCGGGACTGTCACTGGTACCCAGTGTCGCCTATCGTTTCAACGATCAATGGTCCGTCGGCGTCGGACTCAAAGCCATGTACGGGATGCTGAAGAGCGAAGCCGCCATCGATCAGGCGCCGCTCGGACTGACACAACGGGGTGACGGCCAATACAAATACCGGGACAGCACCTGGGGTTACGGCGCCAACGCAGGCGTGATTTATGCCCCAAAGCCCGGTACCCGGATTGGCCTGGCTTACACCAGTCAGGTTGACCTCGACTTCGAGGATCGCCTGGATGTGAAGAGCAGTGCTCCGTTGGTGAGTCGCCTCAACAGCCTCAACACCAAAATCGACCTGAAAGTACCGCAAACGGCGACCCTCAGCCTGTACCAGCAACTGGATACGCAATGGGCCGTTCTGGCCTCGGTCAATTGGCAGGACTGGTCGAAATTCGGTGACATCGGCATTGACGTAGACACGTCCAGAACCGGTTCCCGGGCCGCTTCAATCGATGCGCATTACAAAGACACGTATCAATTGGCGCTTGGCGCTCAATACCAGATGAACCAGGACTGGGTCTGGGATTTCGGTGTCGCCTATGACACGTCCGCCGTGTCCGACGGTAATCGTACGCTCACCGTGCCCATGGGCGCCGCCTGGCGCTTCGCCACAGGCTTTACTTATTCACTGAATAAAGAGACAGACGTGAATTTCAGTTGGGTCACGGTGTGGATGGGGGACATGTCCGTCGATCAGCAAAAAACGTTGTCAGGCAATCGTGTCTCAGGCGAGTTCGACAACGCCTGGATTCAAGCCCTGACTGGCAACATGACTTGGCGCTACTGAGAAAAATCCAAGAGCGTTTCAGGTGTCATGCCTAGTATCTAGCCGTGGGCATGAACGCTCACGACACCGGCTTGTACAAAACTAACGAGGTGAAAATGAACAGGAAGTCTCACAGTGGCTGGACATTGGCTGCGGCGGTCGTCGTAGGTTCAACGCTTTTCACCGGGTGCACGAGCAAGCTCGATCCGATCACACAGGCCGACAAGGCCGATGTGGCCAAGGGCGTTCCCGCGCCGAGTCTGGAGCAAACCAAGGCGATCGCCGAGGAAGGCTTTATCTACGGCTTGCCGCTGGTCATGAACTACGCCGTGATGAACGAATTCGCGGTGGACTCCAAGTCCAGCCAGTTCAAGGCCCCCTTCAATCAACTGCACCACGATCATAAGGTCGCGACCCCCGCTGACACGGCCATCATTACCCCCAACAGCGACACGCCGTACTCCTTTCTCTGGACCGACCTGCGCGCCGAGCCGTTGGTGATCACCGTGCCGGCCGTCTCCAAAAAACGCTACTACTCGGTGCAACTGATCGACGGCAACACCTATAACTACGGCTACATCGGCAGTCGGGCCACGGCCAGCGCACCCGGGAGCTATTTGATTGCAGGCCCCGACTGGAAGGGTACGACACCTCCAGGCATCGACAAGGTGTTCAGCTCCACGACCCCTTTCGCACTGACGCTGATCCGCACCCAGCTGTTCAATCCGGCCGACATGCCGAATGTCGAGAAGGTGCAGGCGGGTTACAAGGTCCAGCCGCTGTCCGCTTTCCTCCATCAACCCGCGCCGCCCGCTGCGCCGAAGATCGCTTTCGTGCCGGCCACCACGGAAGGCATCAAGGCCAACTTCTTCGAGTACCTGTCGGCGGCGCTGGACTATGTGCCGCCATCGGCTGAGGACAAGGCGATCCGTGCGAAGCTGGCCAGCATCGGCGTAGGCCCCGGTCGCAGCTTCGAATTCAAGGACCTCTCGCTCGAGCACAAGGCCGTGGTCCTGCTCGGGATGAAGGCCGGCGACGAGCAGGTCGACAAGTTCCTCTCGAGCGGCATGAAAAACATCAACGGCTGGAGCGTCGGCGCGTTCTTCGGCGACCAGGCGTTCTACAAAGGCGACTGGCTGATGCGGGCTGGCGCCGCGAAGGCTGGTCTGTACGGCAATGACGCCGCCGAGGCGATGTACCCCATTACGCGTACCGATGGCAATGGCCAGACGTTGAATACCGGCAAGCACAACTACACGCTGACCTTCCCTGCCGGCAAACTGCCGCCCGTCAATGCCTTCTGGTCGGTGACCATGTACGACGGCAAGAGCCAACTGCTGATCAAGAATCCGATCAACCGCTACCTGATCAATTCGCCGATGCTGTCGGCCATGAAAAAGAACGCGGACGGTTCACTGACGCTGTATATCCAGAAGGATTCGCCGGGCAAGACCAAGGAGTCCAACTGGTTGCCCGCGCCTGACGACACGGCCTATCTGGTGATGCGCCTCTATTGGCCGAAGGCCACGCCGCCTTCAATTCTTCCCGCAGGCAGCGGCAGCTGGCAGCCGCCGGCAGTGGTGGCATCGAAGTAACGCGACGCTTGCGACTGCTTGCAGTTGGCAAGCAGTCGCTCGATTGCTCAGGCTGAGATCCAGTGGGGCCTATTCCGAAAGGGCTAAGTCCACAGAGTCTGACCTTGAATAAAAGACATTCAGGAACACATCCCTCAAGGAGTACCGTTATATGAGCTTCTCGCACAAATGGATAACGAGTGCCGCACTGAGCAGCTTGTTATTGACCGGCTGCGTATCGAAAGTCACTGAAGTCGAGCAATACTCGGGCTACCTGTCCAACTACAACAACTTGCAGGAAGTCAAAACGGCAAGCGGCGGCACAACAATGCGTTGGGTCAGTCCGTCGTGGAACCCGAATGCCTATGACACAGTGGTGTTCAACAAGCTGGAACTCTATCCCGCGCCCAAGCCCGATGAGCGGGTCAACCAACAAACGCTGGCCGACATCCAGAACTACATGACCAGTAAGGTCAAAGGCACCCTGGGTCAGAAATACCGTGTGGTTTCCAATACCGGCGCCGCGCCGGCGAGTTCCAAAACCCTGCTGATGCGTGCGGCGATCACCGGGGTGAATGCCGAAAACGAAGGGATGAAATGGTACGAAGTGGTGCCGATCGCCGCCGTGGTCGGAGCAACACAGGCCGCCACCGGCCACCGTGATCAGGACAGCACTTTGTTCATCGAGGCCGAGATTATCGATGCGAGAACCAACCAGACGGTCGCCAGGGTAGTCCGCAAGGTGTTTGGTACAACGCTGGAAAACGAAAGCCAGAAGATCACCGCCCAGGACTTCAAAGCGGCGATCGACAAGTTGAACGTCGATCTCTGGGCGTTCATTCGCAGTTAAGCCTTGATTGAACTGCCAACAGACGTTGGCTCAAGCATTGCAATCAAATACCAATAACGAGGTGCATCGCAATGAAAGTAATCCTGTCCTGGCTGTCAGTCACGTTGATGACGGTGCTGATAAGTGCCTGTTCCGCCGTCGGGTCAACCGATGGCGGCGCCGGTGAAATCGAGATTCGCTCAGGGAAGATCGAGCAGATATCGCTGACGCAGATGCAGACCAATCACGACAGTGGTGTCGGCGCCGTACTCGGTGGTCTTGGCGGCCTGGCGGTTGGCAGCTTGATCGGGGGCGGCACCGGGCGTGACGTCGCCATGGTTGCCGGCGCGCTCGCCGGTGCTGCTGGCGGTAACTACGCCGAGAAGAAAAAATATGACCAACCGATCGAGGCGCAACAGATCATCGTGCGGGTCAACAGTGGCGTGCTGGTATCGGTGACCCAACCGATCAATCCGTCCCTGACCAAGGGCTCGAAGGTGTATATCCAGGGCTCAGGCAATGATGCCCGCGTTGTGCCGCAAGGCAGTTAAGGCTGACTGTTCGGATTCGTAAAACACCGTACCTGCCTTCTTAACAAATTTTGTAGGAGCGAGCTTGCTCGTGATGGACTCAAGAGCGCTGCGTTTATTCTGTAAACACGCGATTCGTTAACGACCATCGCGAGCAAGCTCGCTCCTGCAAAACCTCCCACCGGCAACGGTAAACTTTACGCCCTCCTGCCTAGACCCGACAAATACATGACTGATTGGAGAAGTTAAACTTGTAAAGTAAGTAACCTCGGCATAATACAAGACGTATCAACAACAGAATGGGTGGCTGTTCGCTGTGCTTCAGTTAAGTACGGCCCACTGAGATTGAGGTATTCAAGTAACTTCTGCTTGTCGTTAGAAGGCTCCCGTTGATAATCGAGGGGCCCGGGGCGATTGGTATCCAAGGAATTCGCATGAACAAGTACATTGAACGACTTTTGCTATCGTCTTTGGTTTTCGGTATTTCCGTTTCCAGTCAGGCCGACGATCAGGCGGAGCTGGCCAAACAGTCATTAAATCCAGTCGCGGCACTGTATAGCTTGCCCATCCAATACAACTGGAATCAGAAAATGGGGCCCTCTGGCAATGGAATCCAGAGCGTCACCAATATCCAGCCGGTTTTACCCTTCACACTTAATGACGATTGGAATCTGATCTCTCGCACGATCCTCCCGGTCATTGATCAGCATGGACTGGCACCGAGGGGCATTGCCGATAAAAGCGGAGTGGGCGACACCACGCAAAGCTTCTTTTTCTCTCCCAAAAGGCCCACCGAGGACGGCTGGATCTGGGGTGCAGGCCCCGCGTTGTTGTTACCGACCGGTAGTGATGAGCTACTGAGTAGCGAACAATGGGGGATTGGACCGACAGCGGTGGCGTTGAAGCAGGCCAACGGCTGGACGAACGGTATTCTGGCGAACCACATCTGGTCGCTGGACAACAACCCGGCCAATGACAAGGAGAAGGTCAATCAGACATATCTGCAACCCTTTCTGGTCTATACCACAGCGTCGTACACCAGTTTTGGCATTAATACAGAATCCACTTACGACTGGGAAGCCAGGGAGTGGAATGTGCCGATCAACCTGTTCGTGACGCAATTGTTCAAAGTCGGCAAGCAGCCCATGAGCCTTCAGGTAGGGCCGCGATACTGGGCGGACAGTCCTGAGGATGGTGCACACGGTTGGGGGTTCCGGGTGGCGTACACGCTACTTTTTCCTAAGTGAAACTATCCGTAAGATTTACTTTTAGCATCAGAGGACAAGTTGTTCTCATGTCAGCAGCGTAGTTTGATTTGCTGCTTATACTGACCGAGCAGTCTGAGCTTGTCATCCGTCGTGGTTCTCCTCGATCAACGTCGCGCTTGCGCCGACCAGCTTCAGAAAAAACAAAGACTTACAGCAAGAAAAGGAGCGTTATGAGATATCAAGTCGTGAGCAAACGCGACACTGAATATCCCCTGATCAGCAGTTAATCCCATCTAATGCGAAAAATGGAGTTTCAAGTTCATGATAACCACACTACCGAGAACATTTGGCTGTGCAATGGTATTGCTCGCGTCCTTTGGATTTACACACGCCCAAGCAGCGGACATCACTCCCGCCGAAACAAAAGCCATCGCCGAGGAAGGTTACATCTACGGTCTGCCCATCGTGATGAACTACGCCACCATGTACGACTATGCCGTGGACAAGAACTCCGGCCAGTACAAGGCACCGTTCAACCACATTCACAGCATGCACAATGTCTTCACCTACAAGGACACGGCCATCGTCTCGCCGAACAGCGATACGCCGTATTCCTTGATGTTCATGGACCTGCGTAGCGAGCCGATCGTGCTCTCGGTACCGACGGTGGAGAAACCGCGGTACTACTCGGTGCAGCTCATCGATAACAACACCAACAACTTCGGTTACATCGGCAGCCGTACCACCGGCAGCGAAGCCGGCGATTACATGCTGGTCGGCCCAGACTGGAAAGGCGTGACCCCGCCTGGCATCAAGAAGGTGTTTCACTCCCAAACACAACTCCTCTTCGCGATCTTTCGCACCCAGCTCTTCAATCCGGCGGACATGCCAAACGTCGAAAAGATCCAGTCCGGTTATGCGGCCCAGCCGTTATCGGCTTATCTCAAGCAGCCCGCGCCGCCTGCCGCGCCGGCGATCAACTTTCCGAAGTTCGACAAGGCCCTGGCCAAGACCGACTTCTTCAAGTATCTGGGCTTTGCCTTGCAGTTTGCCCCGGCCACCCCGGATGAAGTGGCGATCCGCGCGAAGCTGGCCCGCCTGGGCATTGGCGCCGGCAAGGACTTCAACTTCCAGGACCTCTCCGCCGAGCAAAAGGCCGCTGTGGTCGAGGGCATGCAGGCTGGGCATGCGAAGGTCCAGGATGCAGTCAATCATCTCGGCACACAGGTCAATGGCTGGAACATCGTGAGTTCCGGCGGTAATGCCGCGTTTTACAAGGGTGATTGGCTAAAGCGCGCCGCCATCGCACAAGCAGGCATCTATGCCAACGACGCCGAAGAGGCCACGTATCCGATGGCCAAGATCCTGTCCGACGGGACGCCGCTTGACGGCAGCAAGCACAACTACACGATCACTTTTCCCGCTGGACAGCTCCCGCCGGTCAACGCCTTCTGGTCGGTGACCATGTACGACGGCAAGTCGCAACTGCTGATCAAGAATCCGGTCAATCGCTACCTCATCAACTCGCCGATGCTGCCTGACATGAAGAAGAATGCAGACGGCTCGTTGACGCTCTACATCCAGAAGGACTCGCCCGGCGCGGACAAGGAAAGCAACTGGCTGCCCGCACCGAATGATCTGATCTACATGGTGATGCGCCTGTATTGGCCGAAGACGGAAAACCCTTCCGTCCTGCCGCCTGGCAAAGGCACGTGGAGTCCGCCGGCGATCGTTAAAATCAATTGAGCACCTAACGACCGGTACAGCGGACGGCACTGGCGTGCCGCCGCTGAACCGGGGCGTCAGGGTTTCACAGAGGCCCTGACGTCCGCTTTGATCACCCAAAGGCCAACGGTGGCCGCAAACCGTAGATATTGTTGTTTTGGCGTTATTTGCACGGCACTCCGTATGCCGCAATTCAACGCCATTGGATGGATCCCCCTCCTCAAGAGGGGGGCGGTGTGAGCACGGCCTGTTCACGATGCTCTTAACGCACCGTGTAAATCCTTCCACCGTCCAACAGAGAACAACAAGCATGTTTTATGAAAACATCGACACCTCCTCCATCAACGACGAGGACCTGCCGTGGGTTCCGTTCGCACCTTACAGCGATGAAATCTTCATCAAATACATCAAGTGCGACCCGGTTCGCGGGGAAACCATCACCCTGCTCAAGGCCCCGGCCGGGTCTTCTCTGCCCAAGCACCATCACTCCGGCACGGTCATCGTTTACACCATCAAGGGTGGCTGGAAATACCTGGAGCACGACTGGATCTCAAAACCGGGCGGCGTGGTGTTCGAAACCGCAGGTTCCAGCCATACGCCGATCGTGCTGACTGAATATGGCGATGAACTGATCACCTTGAACATCACCCAGGGCGACCTGCTGTATTACGACGATAACAACAACGTCGTGGCCATCGAGAACTGGAAATCCAGCGTGGATCGTTACCTGGCGTTCTGTAAAGCCAATGATATCGAGCCCAAAGACATCACCAGTTTTGCGGTCTGAGCAGCTCTCCAATATCTCGGCCGTCCGGTGTTCGACCGGGCGGCTGCGTCGTTGCAATGAATAAAAAACGGAGACACTCATGTCCCAGAAGCTGCAACCCGCCGGACGTTTCACCCTGAAACTCTGCGCACTGTTGGCCAGCTCGGTCGCATCCGCACAAGACTCGCTGCCCTTCCCGCCGACGCCTTCGGCCAGTGACGCCAAACCGACGCTGCAAGAATCCAAGCACCAGAAACGTCAGCAGCAATCCCGGCTTCCTGCCGAGGCCCCCAATATCCTGGTGATCATGCTCGATGACGCCGGCTTCGCGCAGTCCGACACCGTCGGCGGCGCAGTCCATACGCCGACCCTGAGTCGAGTCGCCGACAGTGGTGTGCGCTACAACGCTTTTCATACCGCTGCCATCAGCTCCGCTACTCGCGCCGCATTGCTTACCGGACGCAACCATCACCGGGTTGGCAACGGCGTCATTGCAGAGCTGGCCACTGACTGGGAAGGCTACACCGGCA
This sequence comes from Pseudomonas sp. IT-P4, assembly GCF_949767755.1. NCBI lineage: Bacteria > Pseudomonadati > Pseudomonadota > Gammaproteobacteria > Pseudomonadales > Pseudomonadaceae > Pseudomonas > Pseudomonas sp. IT-P4. The sequence continues at coordinate 9,978 of NZ_CATKPX010000078.1, forward strand.
AGATCCCCAAAAGCTCGGCGACCATAGCCGAGGTGCTCAAGCAATATGGCTACAGCACCGCCGCGTTCGGCAAATGGCATAACACACCACCCCTGGATACCACGGCGGCCGGTCCTTTCGATACGTGGCCGACGGCCTACGGTTTTGAATATTTCTACGGTTTCCTGGCCGGCGAAACCTCTCAGTACGAACCGCGTCTGTACCGCGACACAACGCCAATCGAACCGGCGCGAGATCCGAAATATCACCTCAGCGAAGACCTCGCCAATCAGGCCGTAAACTGGCTGCAAGACCATCAGACCTACGCACCGGCAAAACCGTTTTTCATGTATTGGACACCGGGTGCCGTACATGGTCCGCACCAGGTGAATGCGCAATGGGCCGATAAATACAAAGGCAAGTTCGACGGTGGCTGGGACGCCTATCGGGAGCAGACGTTCGCTCGCCAGAAAGCCCTGGGCTTTATCCCGCAGGACGCCGTCCTCACCCCACGCCCGGCGGAGCTCCCAGCCTGGGACAGCTTGTCTTCCGAACAGAAGCAGTATCAGGCACGGTTGATGGAGGTGTATGCCGGCTTCCTGGAACATGCCGACACGCAGGCCGGCAAGATCCTCGACGAACTGGAGCGTGAAGGTAAGCGCGACAACACGCTGATCTTTTATGTCTTCAGCGACAACGGCGCTTCTTCCGAGGGGATGGAGGGCACGATTAATGAGTTGCTGGCCCAAAACGGGATTCCGGTTCCCAAAGAGCAGCAGCTGAAAGTCCTCGACGAGATGTATGGCGGCTTGTCCGCGCTCGGCGGTCCTAAACTTGAAAGCATGTACAACGCCGCGTGGGCCTGGGCAGGTTCAGGGCCATTCGTAGGCACTAAACTGGTCGCCGGCTACTTCGGCGGTACGCGCACGCCGCTGGCCGTTTCCTGGCCGAAACAGATCAAGGCCGACGCCCGGGTTCGCGGACAATTCCACCATGTCAACGACATTGCCCCGACGGTCTACGACGTGCTGTCGATCACGCCCCCCAAAGAGGTCAACGGTATCGCTCAGGACCCAATGGATGGCGTCAGCCTGCGCTACACCTTCAACGACGCTCAGGTGAAGTCGAAAAAACCGGCGCAATACTTCGAAGTCTTCGGCAGTCGCGGCGTCTACAAGGATGGCTGGATGGCCTCGGTTTTTGGCCCGCGCAAACCCTGGGTGCAAGGCTTCGCGCAGTTCATGGGCTGGAATCCGGCGAACGATCAATGGTCGCTCTACAACCTGCAAGACGACTACTCCCAGGCCAAGGATGTCGCCGCGAGCAATCCGCAAAAGCTTGCGGAGCTGAAGGCGGAGTTTGACGTGCAGGCCAAGGCTAACCATGTCTATCCGATTGGTGCCGGTCTTTACCCCTTCCTCGATCCGACTGCACGAATCTCCAGCAGCCAACGCGAATGGCACTTCAGTGATCACGTCCAGCGCTTTCCGGAGTTTGCGGCCCCCAACCTGCGCAATCAGAACAGCAAAGTTGTCGTCGACGCCGAGGTTCCAGCTAACGCCACCGGCGTGTTGTATGCCTTGGGCGGTATCGGTGGCGGGGTCAGCTTGTACATGGATGACGGCTTCCTGAACTACGAGTACAACGCGCTGGCTATCTCTCGAGTCAAACTGCGTTCGGCCGAACGGGTACCCGCCGGCAAAGTCAGTATCGAAGTGCTGACGACCCTGTCGTCAGCCAAGCCCGGAGCGCCGGCCAGTCTGAGCCTGCGACTTGACGGACAGGAAGCCGCCAAAGGGGTGACACCGTTCACTCCGGCACTGACGTTCACCGCCAGCGAAACCTTCGACGTGGCCCAAGACCTCGGTTCCCCCGTCACCCTGGACTATTTCGAGCGTGCGCCCTTCGCATTCAATGGCAAGGTCAAGGATGTACACGTGACGTATTTGCCTTGACCCTCAATGCCGCCCGGATAACCGGGCGGCAGACTGATGACTCCCGGACCCTGCCCCCATGCCTACCCACGAAACCCCGCCCCAGGGCTTGCATCTCATGGCCAAACCCGTCGGGCCGATCTGCAACCTCGATTGCAGCTACTGTTTCTACCTCGAAAAAGAACAGCTTTACCCCCCTCGGGAACGCTTCAGCATGACCGACGAGGTGCTGCGTCTGTATGTGCAGCGCTACATCGAGGCCCAGCCCACGCCTGAGGTCGAATTTACCTGGCAAGGCGGCGAACCGACGTTACTGGGGTTGGATTTTTTTCAACGAGCGGTCCTGTATCAACGCCAGTTCGCAGGGAACAAAGTCATTCGCAACACGCTGCAGACCAATGGCACGTTACTCAATGACGACTGGTGCGCGTTCCTCGCCCGTGAACGCTTCATGGTGGGGATCAGCCTCGATGGCCCGCGATTCGTTCACGACCTCTATCGCCCCGACAAGCGCGGACGCTCCAGTTTCGATGACGTGATGCACGGTCTCGAACTGCTCAAGCAGCATGACGTCGACTTCAATGTGTTGGTTACCGTGGCGCGCGATGTCGCCAGATTTCCCTTGGAAATCTATCGATTCCTCAAGTCTGAGGGCGTTCGTCATATTCAGTTCAACCCCGTGGTGGAACGCAAGCCCAGCGCCTCACAGGTCAGTCTGGGTCTGCATTTCGCTATCCCGCCGGAATTGCGCTTGCACGTGGTGCCGGAGCCCGCGATGGTGACGGAGCAAACGGTCGCCCCCGAGGCCTATGGCGATTTTCTCATCACGATTTTTGACGAGTGGGTGCGCCAGGATGTCGGGGAGGTTCATGTCATGAACTTCGAATGGGCACTGGCCTCATGGTGCCAGCTGCCGGCCTCGGTGTGCCTGTTCAGCCCGCGCTGCGGCAAAGCGGCGATCGTGGAACACGATGGCAATGTCTACTCCTGCGATCACTACATGTATCCCGAGTATCTGCTGGGCAACCTGAAGACCGATGATCCTGCCGTGCTACTCGCCTCTGCTGCGCAACAAGCCTTTGGCGCCGCCAAGGAAGAGACACTGCCGACGTATTGCCAGCAGTGCGATTACCGCTTCGCCTGCCATGGCGAATGCCCGAAAAACCGCTTCATGAATGCGCCCAATGGCGAGCCGGGTCTGAACTACCTGTGTCCGAGCTACAAGAAATACTTTCGTCACCTGACGCCCTACATGAACGCCATGGCCCAACTGGTCAGCCACAACCAACCCGTGGCGTTGATCATGCAGGCCTTCGCCGGCCCGCTGATCGTGCCCCTGGATAAATAGCCTTTCAGCTCTGAAATCTGAAGTCGCGAAACTGTTCGCGAAGCTTCATCTTTTGCAATTTGCCGGTGGCGGTATGCGGCAGCGCTTCGACGAAGGCCACATCGTCCGGCAGCCACCATTTCGCCACGCGGCTTTGCAACACCGTCAGCAGATCGTCTTTGCTCGCGGTTCTACCAGGTTTGAGCACCACCACCAGCAACGGCCGCTCCTGCCATTTGGGATGAGGGATGCCAATCACCGCCGCTTCGGCGACGGCCGGATGACTGACAGCGGCATTTTCCAGATCAATCGAGGAAATCCACTCGCCACCCGACTTGATAACGTCCTTGGCGCGGTCGGTGATCTGCATGTAGCCGTCAGTGTCGATCGTTGCGATGTCACCGGTATCGAGCCAGCCCTCGCCATCAAGAATCTGCCCTCCTTCGCCGCCGTAATACTGGCTGGCGATCCATGGTCCCTTGACCAGTAGAAGACCGCTTGCCTTGCCGTCTCGCGGAAGTTCAGCGCCTTGCTCGTCGACAATCTTCATCGACACCCCAAACAACGCCCGCCCTTGTTTGGCCTGCAGGTCGAGCACTGCTTCCAGCGGAGCATCACGGTGTTTGGGCAGCGGATTGCAGATGGTGCCCAGCGGGGACATCTCGGTCATCCCCCAGGCATGCAAAACACGCGCATTGAAACGGGTTTCAAACGTATCGACCTGGCTGCGCGGCGCGGCGGCTCCGCCGATCACCACCCGGTTCAGGCACAGCTCTTTCGCCGGTTGCAAAGCCTGCGCCTCAACATGCTGTTGCAGCATCATCCACACCGTCGGCACACCCAGCGCCAGGGTCACCTGTTCATCCCGCATCAGCGTGTAGAGGCTCTCGCCGTCAAGTGCGGCGCCCGGTAACACCAATTTTGCGCCACACATTGCGGCGGCATACGGCATACCCCAGGCATTGACGTGGAACATCGGCACGACCAACAACGCTGAATCCGCCGCCGATAGACCGAAACCATCCGAGGTACACAGCGCCAGCGAATGCAGGATCGAAGAACGGTGCGAATACAGCACACCCTTGGGATTGCCAGTGGTGCCCGAGGTGTAGCACATGGACGACGCCGTGCGCTCATCGAACTCAGGCCAGATGAAGTCATTGCTGTGCCCGGCGATCAGGTCTTCGTAGCACATCAAGCCAGGCACATCGATTGCCGGCATTTGCTCCCGCTCACACAGAGCGATGAACGCTTTGACTGTCTTCAGGCGCGGCGCGATCTGCTCGACCAACTCAGCGAACGACAGGTCGAAAAGCAGGTACTGATCCTCGGCGTGGTTGGCGATGAATTCGATCTGCTCGGCGAACAGCCGCGGGTTGATCGTATGCAGTACCGCGCCCATGCCCGACACACCGAAATACAATTCCATATGCCGGTAACCGTTCCAGGCCAGGGTGCCGATTCTGTCGCCAGGTTGTACACCCAACGCAACCAGCGCATTGGCCACTTGTTTAGCGCGTTCGCCGATGTCGGCGTAAGTGCAGTGATGCACCGCTCCATCTGCCATGCGCGAGGCAATTTCGGTGTGCGGATGCGCCTTCAGCGCATGTTCCAGAACGGAAGAAATCAACAGCGGTTGATCTTGCATCAAGCCCAGCATGGTTTTGTGTTCCTTTTATTCTTGTTTGATGTCGATGTTTCAGAAGCGGCAGAGACTCGCAGGTAGCCGAGCGGATAAAGCATGCAAGCAGCCGCTTCAAGGAGCACGACGGAGCAGGAAATACGACAGCGCCGGGATCAGCACCAAGGCGCCGACCATGTTCCAGATGAACATGAAGGTCAGCAGGATGCCCATGTCGGCCTGGAACTTGATCGGCGACCAGGCCCAGGTGATCACGCCCGCCGCCAGGGTGATGCCGACCAGCGCCACCACTTTGCCGGTGAACGCAACGGAATTTTTGTAGGCTTCGGTCAACGACAGACCGGCACGCTGCTGAGCCAACTGAACACTGAGCAGGTACAGCGCGTAATCGACACCGATGCCGACACCCAAGGCAATCACCGGCAAGGTCGCGACCTTCACGCCCATGCCCAGCCAGACCATCAACGCCTCGCAGAGAATCGACGTCAGCATCAACGGCACGACCGCCACCACCACCGCTCGCCAGCTGCGGAAGGTGATGAAGCACAGCACGATCACCGCGCCATACACGTAGAACAACATGGTGCGATTGGCGTCGCGCACGACGATATTGGTCGCCGCTTCGATCCCGGCGCTACCGGCGGCGAGCATGAACTGCCGATCGTCGTTGCTGTGTTCACGGGCGAACTGATCGGCCACTTTGACCACGTGATCGAGGGTTTCGGCCTTGTGGTCGGAGAGATAAGCGATCACCGGCATCATCGAACAGTCACTGTCGAACAGTTCCGGGTTGTTCACCGAGGCCTGCTGCGCGCCGTAGTTGAGCACGTTCTGGTTGCGCGCTACGGTCAGCATTTTCGGGTTGCCTTCATAGGAACCCGCCGTGATCTGGCGCACAGCGTTGACCAGCGACACGGTAGTCTGCACGCCCGGTTGCTGTTGCAGCAGCCAGCCGAGACGATCGGCTTCCACCAGGGTTTCGTACTTCAGGCAACCTTCGCTGGCTGTTTTGACCATGACCGCAAACTGGTCGCTGGACAGCGAATAGTTGGCAGTGATGTAGGCGTTGTCGCGGTTGTAACGTGAGTCGGCGCGCAGTTCGGGTGCGCCCGGATCGAGATCACCAATCTTCAACTGCGTGCTGACCATGAAGCCACCTGCCGCCAGCAACCCGGCCACCACCACCGCCACCGTCGCCCAGCGACGCTCGGTAAAGCGGTCAAGCAGGCTCCACACATTACCCAGCCCTTTTCCATTCACCTCCTGCCGTTCCTGACGCAGGCTGCGCGCCGCCGCCTTGGGACTGACACCCCAATAAGACAGCAGCACTGGCAGCAGCACCAGGTTGGTGAAGATCAGCACCGCCACGCCAATGCTGGCGGTGACGGCCAGGTCCTGGATCACCGGAATGTCGATCAGCATCAGTACCGCAAAACCCACGGCATCGGCCAGCAATGCGGTCAGTCCGGCCAGGAACAGACGGCGGAAGGTGTAACGCGCGGCAACCAACTGATGGGTACCGCGTCCGACGTCCTGCATGATCCCGTTCATTTTCTGCGCACCGTGGGATACCCCGATGGCGAATACCAGAAACGGCACCAGAATCGAAAACGGGTCGAGTGCATAACCGAACAAGGTGATCAGGCCCAGTTGCCAGACCACCGCAACCACCGAGCACAGAATCACCAGCGCGGTGCTGCGCACGCAACGGGTAAAGCCAAAGATGATGGCAGTAGCGATCAGCGCTGCAGCGCCGAAGTACATCATGATCAGCATCAGGCCATCGATCAGATCGCCCACCAGTTTGGCGAAACCGATCACGCGGATCTTGATCGGGCCTTTGCCCTCTTCACCGGCGAGGTGTACCGCGCTACTGCCGGCAAACTCAAACTTGTTGCGTAGCTGCTCTTCAAGCATCCGCGAAAAATGGTGATAGTCGATTGCGGCGCCCGTGACCGGATCCTTCTCCAGCAGCGGCACCACAATCATGCTCGATTTGAAATTATTGCCGACAAGACTGCCGATGATGCCGGAACGGGCGATGTTCAAGCGCAGTTGCTCGACCCCACTGGCCGAGCCGTCGTAGGAGTCCGGCATGACCGGGCCACCACGGAAGCCCTCCTCCGTGACCTCGGTCCAGCGCACGGCAGGCGTCCACAATGACTTTATCCAGGCCCGGTCCACGCCCGGGGTCAGGAACAAGGTGTCATTAACCTGCTTGAGTACCTCCAGGTATTTCGGGTCGTAGATGTCGCCGTCGGTGTTTTCCACCACCACCCGAACCGTATTGCCCAGCCCGCGTAACGCCTGACGATTCTCAAGGTAGTTTTTGATGTACGGCTGACTCTGCGGAATCATCTTTTCGAAGCTGGCATTGAGCGTCAGCCCAGTGGCCGCGAAATAGCTCAGCAATACCGTCACGATCAGGCAGGTCAGCACCACCAGCAGGCGGTTGTTGAAAATCAGGCGTTCAAGGACATTGCCGGAGCGTGCATCGAAGCCCTTCAGCTCTCGGATCACCGGCATCGTATCGAGGTTGTAGTTACCCATGAAGTGGCTCGTCTCTTTTTATTATGTGGGATGTGGGCTCATTCGAAGGGCAACTGGCGCAAGCCCCGTGCGCCCGCGACCACCACGACGTCTGATGCGATGGCCTGCGCCGCAGCGGCGGGCCCCAGGCGGTCTTGTGGCTTTAGCGTGAAACTGGCGCCGTCGTCGGTGCTGACAAGCACATGCCCGGCCTGGCTGACCAGGATGATTCGGCCGTCGGCGGTGATCGTGCTCGCGGTGATGCTTGAGGACAGCCCCACTTCAACCTTGTCCCAGTTCACGCCGTGATCGACGCTGCGATAAACATTGCCCCGCAGGCCATAAACGAGCACCGAGCCCGGCTTGCCGGTGATGCCGAAATAGCTGCCGCCGTAGGGTGTCGGGAGGTTGATGAAGCGTTGCGTTGCCGGGTCCAGTTTCAATACCAGGCCTTGCTCGCCGACAATGAACAGGTCATCGCCAATTGCTCGTATCCCGTAGAAATTCAGTGCTCCCGGATTGTCGGTGCGATCCATCAACGGAACCCAGCTCCGGCCGCCGTCTTCAGTGCGGAAAATCAGATTGAACGCGCCGACGATATATCCGGTTTTATCATTGGCGAACCAAACGTCCAGAAAAGGTTTGTCAGCCCCTTCATCGACCATTCGTTGAGCCTCGGCCAATAACGCATCATTGGGCTGTTGCCCTTCTTGCCTCTGAAAATGTTCGAGCATGATCTGCCCCACCTGACGGCCATCGAGCTGACGCTTCCAGGTTTCACCCCTGTTGTCGCTGTGCAACACAATGCCGTCGTGCCCGACCGCCCACCCCTGCGTCGGGCTCGGAAAATGCACGGCCACCAGATCGGAACTCACCGGCACTTCTGCCTGGTGCCAGCGGACGCCGTTGTCATCGGAATAAAAAATATGGCCGCGTTGGCCCACGGCGACCAGGCGCTGACCTGCACGGGTCAACCCGGTGAACACCCCGCCAATCGCCTTGTCACTCTGAATCGCGGGGCTCGACAGCACGTCGACAAAGTCAGCGGCGACGACGGATCTGGTGAATGGGGCAGCCAACGCCAAAATTAGCGCAGTGAGCGCAATCCATCTAAATGTATTCATGAGGTCTACTCGGCAAAAAAGCCGCCGAACAGTGCGATACACACTGTCGGCGACAAGAAAACACCTGCGTTATGGCTCAGCGAATACCCGTGCCGGCCAATGACTCAGGTGCCCATTGCGCTTTCGAAAGCGGGTCGATGTACTTGACGCCGCCGTACGGCCCGTAGATGCCGGTGATGTTGTAGCTGCCAGAGACCAGGTCATAAATCATGTGGTTATCGGAGTTCGGCGCCTGCACGTCATAGCTGTATGCCATGTGTGCAAAGGACCCGCGGTACAGCTTGCCGCTGGCGTCATATTCATCCGAAGCCAGGGCGATCCAGCTGTCTTCGTCGAGGTAGAAGGTGCGCTTGCTGTAGATGTGGCGTTTGCCCGGTTTCAGCGTGGCTTCGACTACCCACACGCGGTGCAACTCCCAGCGCATCAGGTCCGGATTGACGTGATGCGGCGTGGTGATATCCGCAGCGACTTTGTGATAGTTCAACTTGTACGTGTTGTAAGGAATGATCATTTCCTTCTTGCCGACGAGTTTGAAGTCGTAACGGTCCATTGCGCCGTTGAATACCCAGGCATCGTCATAGGTCGAAGCACCGGCCGAGCCAGGGTTTGGCGTGTCGTAGGCGATATCCGGTGCGAGTTTCACGCGGCGCTGACCTGGCAGGTATTGCCAGCCACGACGCTCCATTTTCAGAGGGTTGACGGCATCCTGCACCAGGATGGCTTCGCCAGCGCGACGGGCCGGGGCCTGGTAGTAAAGTTTGGTCTTGAAGAACAGATCCGTTTCTTTCGCCGGGTCCATACGCTTGGGATCGTACAGCGGGTATTCCAGATAGGCATTACCGGACGTGGCCAGAATTGCCCTCCCGGAACTGTCGACGTTCCAGGAGTCATATTTCAAATTGGTGGCATACCCCTGATACCGCAGCAAGTGGTTCCACATGGCCTCATAGCCATCTTTCGGGATCGGGAACGGAACGCCCGGCAACGCGTTCTCCAGTGCTACCCCGCCTTCGAGTGTTTTAGTGCCGACGGCGTTTTTTGCGGTGTTATCCAGCAACCGTTGAGGCAGCGCAACGCTGCGATGAGTCGGAAACACATCGACCCGGAACGTCGGGTAACGCTTGAGCAGTTCTTGCGTGGTTGCGGTCAGTTTGTCGGTGTATTGACTGACGTTTTTGCCATCGACGACAACGCGTGGCTTGTCGGCCTCATAAGGGTCCGGACGGAACGAACTACCCGGTTGAAAACTGGCCGGCGCCGTAGTGAGACCGCCGGTGTAGGGCGGAATGGTGTTGTCGGCATTGCCGGTCTTTTCAGCGCCGACGCCTGTCAGGCTGTTGCCGAGTCTGGCTGCTTCATCGGGGGACACGGCTGCGTGTGCCGCACCCGCGATGGCAACGGTCAAGGCAGTGAACAAAAGCGTATTGACGAACTTCATGGAGTGACTCCTGCTATCAAGCAAAGACTTCGATCAAATGGTCGTTTTGAAGGTCAAAGTGACCATGCCCCGATCCTTGAGCTGAGGCTGAGTACCGCCAAAAGCAGTGGTCTGCCCCGGTACGCAGTTGTATTGGCCGTTGGCCCCTGGTGCGGCACCCTCGCCCTGTGCACCTGCACCACCGGCTGAGCCGCAGGTGTCGAACGGACCAAAGTTGTCCACGTACTTCAGGTCAAACCGGTACTGGTTGTGCACGTCCATGCCAACGCCCACCGAGTAACTGCCGGAGTCCTTGTTACCCCCGAGCTGAACCGACGAGTTGCCCGCAAGGCCGACGTTGTAGTTGGCCGGCAAGTACATATCGATACCGGGGAACACCTGATACCAGGTCGGGTTGAAGTTGACGCCCAGGACGTAGTTGTCCTTGGTGACCTTGTCGACACCGCGATACCAGTCTTCGCCTTTGAACAGCTGCTTGTTCTCGGTGACGTCCAGCCAGCGGCTGTAGGCGACTTCAACCAGCAAGGTCGAACTGTCCCAGACCGGTGTCGCACCGAAAGTGGTCAAGCCGTTGAGCACCGCGTGCACGGTGTTGCCCCGGGCCACGCCGTTATCACCATCAAAGCTGCTGATGAAGCCAGGCAAACCGGCAGCACCGGCTACCGGATTGACCGTTGCCGGCACGCTGGCCAGCGGCATGTTGTGGCGATAGTTCAGGTCGAAACCGACGCTGACACCTTCGATGCTTTTCGACAGGCTGATACCGTAGATATCGATGTCGTCGACATAGAACTGGTTGTAGCTGCCGGCATTGCCGGAGATCAGTTGCGCAGGGCCGACCGCCGTTGGCTGCAACACCAGGTTGGGCAGAATGTCGGAGGTTTTGCGGTAGTAGAAACCCAGCGTACCCTGCAGCCATTCCGGGCTCCACTTGGCCATCAGGCCAAAGTCACCCTGGTTGTCCGGGGTAAAAGTATGCCCGTTGGACAGCCGTAAAAACTGGTTGGCACCCAGTGGGCCAGGTGTGCCGAACAGCGGGTTTCGGCCGCCGATCAACGACAGGTTGTGCCCGCCATTTTGAATGCCGTCGTTGAACCCCAGATAAGTGCCCGACTCCGGCAACCGCGCGGCGTCCCAGTCCAGGAAGTACTGCGCGGCGAGGGTCAGTTCCGGGTTGACCGTGAGGCTGGTGGACAACTGATTACGCGGAATGAACAGTTCTTTGGCTTCTGTTCCCGGGACCGCCAGCGACTTGGAAATATCCAGACCGGACTGGCCATAACTATTGCTATGGGCAAAGGCGAGGATGCTTTCACCCCAGTAAACGGTGTGCTTGCCGAGCTTGCCGCTGAGCAGTGACTCATCGCCGACTTCCGTGCTGCCAAACACGAAGGCATCAAGGATTTCCGAAGAAGGACCGTTGTAATACCGATCGGCGTAACCGCTTTGATGACGAGAGTCCGGCTTACCGTTGTTGAGCTGATTGGTCGAGGCGTTATCGCTGCCAATATCGTCGTAGGCGTGGTCGTACCAGGTGTTGGCGCTGACACGGAAACCGACTTTTTCTTTGTAAACCACGTCCAGTTCGGTCAGCACATCCAGTCGTTGAGAAACGGGACTGCCGGAGGAGAAGTTGCGATCCCCGTCATTGTTGTTCCACGAATTGGCCAACTTGCTGTTGGGGGCTTCCACGCGCTGGGCGTAGTTGAACTTCAGCGTGTTGTCGAAGCGAACCGCAAAGTCTTCATTCCCCGTGTTGATCTCCACAGCCCCTACGGGCGCGATGCCCAGGCCGGTGAGAATGGCGGAGGCCAACAACCCTTTGCGAAGGTTTGCATGGCAGATCTTATTATTTTTGTTCATCTAGCTTGCCACCTGCTCTATGGTTTACGAAAAGTCATGGGTTGAATCACGGCGTAGTGAGCCTCCTCTCAGGTGCGCTGCAAAAGGGTGACCGACACCGCCCGGCCCAGGGCGGTGCTATGTTGTAAAGCCGTGCGGGCACCAGCAATTTGCCTGCCGTCGGCCACGCCGCGCAGTTGCCAGACCAACTCGACCAGTTGCGCCAACCCGGTGGCACCCGGGGCGTGACCACGTCCCAGCAAGCCACCCGATGGACACACCGCATTCATCTGTCCTTTCAGGCGGTGTCCTTGCTGCACGAATCGATCGATCTCGTCCTCCCGGCAAAAGCCCAGCGCGGCGCTATTGACCATGAAGTCGCCGACGCTTTGGTCGTGCAGTTCAACCACGTCGATGTCTTCCGCACCGAGGCCCGCCTGCTGATAGGCCAACTGCGCGACTCGCCGGGTGGTCGCCTGTCCGAGCACATCCAGCACGCAACCCGCTTCCTGCTCTGAAGCGCTGTCACTGCCCCTGACACTGGCCAGCACGGTGACGTCCGCCCGAGCGCCGAAGCGCAGGGCGAAGGCCGGGGTACAGAGCAGGATGGCCGCCGCACCGCAGGCGGGCGGGCACAGATAAGGCGGGAGCCAGCCGTCGCGATCCGGCACTCGGTTCAACACGGCGTAGGGATTGCGTCCGGCCTGGGCCCGTGCCCGCTCAAGCACTTGATCGAAGCTGCTTTGAGCAATGCCCATGCGTGTCAATAACCAACTGGTTTGGGCCGCGAACAGCAGCGCCGGTTGTTGTCGACGCTCGATAAAGCCGATGGGGTTCTCATCCTGCCTGAGCGTTGCCGACTCATCGCGAGCGAGATCTTTCAAACCGAAAAACTCACGATTGGAGATGTGTGCCGGCATGCACTCGACACCCACCAACAGGACACATTCAGCCTGGCCGCACAGCAGGCTATTGCGGGCCAGATGGAAAGCACTACTGGCCGACGCACAGCCATCGCCGAGGCTGAAAGTCGGCACCCCCGAGTAGCCAATCTGCGACAACATTTGCTCGGCGATACCGGCTTCTGCGTGTACGCAGGAAGTAAACACCTGGTCGACCAGGTCATAGTCGATCCGCGCATCGGCCAGCGCTGCACGAATGGCTTGCCCCGCCAATGCCGCATGACTGTCAGAGCCACCCAGCGGTAGAAACGGCACCATTGCTGCACCGGCGATCAGCACTTTTACAGACATAAACCTGCTCCCACTCACCGATACGTTGGTGCTTTTGTGGATTCAGACTATTGCGAAGTCGAAAAGCGTACCCCCCCATTGACTGGGGGGGTGGCTGGAAATCGGATTAGGGGGGGGAGTTAAAGGATGATCCGAACGGATCACCTCGGGTGGTGAGTTCGCATCAGCTCGCTGTCTCGAGAATTCCCAGCATGTATGCGCGCGCGACTACATGCTGTCTTGTGCCGGCCTGGAATTTTCCAAACAGGTTTTTCAGGTGCCACTTCACGGTTTCCTCGCCGACATTCAGCGCCAGGGCGATTTGCTTGTTGGACAGGTTGCGAGCCAATAGCTGCAACACCTCGCGCTCCTTGGGCGTCAAGAGACGACTCGGGGACACGCTCAAGGGGGTGGATTCCGGTCGCGGAACAGGTGCGGGCGTAGAGGTCGCCGCAAGCAAATTGACGGTATCACGCTGGAGCGCCTGCTTCCATTTGATCAGGTCCGGATGGGTGTCCTGCACCACGCGTAACATACCGTTTTCTTGCGCGAGGCTGACAGCCTCCAGCAAATAGTCGGTGCCGCCCTGTCCGGTCGCCCGAAGTGCCAGCGCCCTGAGCAGCTTGATCTGCACGATGTCTCGCCCACGACGCAGGTATTCGGCTGTTTCGCCAACCCTGTCCAGCACCACCAGCATCGCCTCCCAGTCACGTTGGGCCAGTAAGGCATAAGCGTTGGCTACCCCGGCCAGCAAGTCCAGCTCCGGACCCAGCAACCCTGCTCGCTCACGGGCAATAACCGGCGTGAAACTGTCCAGCCGGCGCCATAATGCCTGACAGGTATCGCTGCGTCCCTGCAAGGCATGCAGGCGTATTTGCTCTCCCAGGGAGGCAATGCAGAATCGTGGAATATTTCGCTCTTCTCCAAGGGCGAATAACGCCTCGAGCAGATCCTGCCCGCGATGCCCCTGCCCCTGGAGTGAGGCCAGTCGAGAGGCGGCGAGGAAACCCTGCACAATCGCATCGGGAGAGGCCAAACGCTCAACGATATCCAGCCTGTTCGCCAGCACCGTAGCGGTCTCCTGGACTTCCCCCTGTTCCAGCAACACCGTCGCCAGAGCGCTCGCTAATATGACCGCCACCGGACTGCGCCGACCGATGTCCCGTTCGGCATGCAACAGGCTGTCGTGCAACGCAGTACGCGCCGACACCATTCGACCCTCGTATAAATAAGCAAGACCGACCACCCACTCGCCATACCCGCGTATGGCATCAAGGCCAGTACTACCCGCGTAACGCGGTGCTCGCTGAAGGATTCGTCGGGCTTTCTCCGGTTGTCCCTGCAACAGCGTCAGCCGGGCGATCAGATTCGCGACCAAGGCTTGCACCGTGATTGAGAATGAGGGCAATCGATCGACCCAAGGCATGATGAGTTGATGCGATTGATCCGGACGGTCCGCAAAGAAGGCGGCGGCGGCGGCGATGGCGGCCGCTTCACAACGTGTCGCCTCGTCGGCGGATGGATGCTGTTCAATAGCCGCAATCAATTGCGCCGCTTCTGCCTGACGCGCTCCCATTGCCAATGTCCAGGCCGCCGCCAGGCAGATGCGCGGATGCGACAACACGTCAGCGGGGCCAAGCTCCTCGACCCACTCCAGCACCCGGCTGAATTGCCCCTGCAACGCGACTTCGTACAGGCATTTGCCGATCAACGTATAGGCCGGTTGGGGCATGCCGGCCAACAGATATTGCCGGGCGGCCTGCTCCAGGAAACCGTGGTGCTCCAGCCACACAGCGCCGCGCCGGTGATAACCCTGACGTTCCTCCAACGGCAAGTCGGCAAAACGGCCGAGCAGAAATTCCCGCGCCAATGGATGGATGCGCACCCAGTCACTGTCGATACTTTCAACAAAAATCGGTGTCGAGGCACACAATTCCTTCAGCAATTCACCCGAGCGAGCGTTGCCCGTCAGCGCCTCGCATAACAAGGGCTGGACCATTTCCAACACTGCAATGCCGGTCAGAAAGCGAACCTGCTCCTCCCGAAGATGTGCCAGCAAACTGTCGACGAAATAACGCTGGATATCACCCAGGCAAGTCGACAACTCTTCGACTGCCGCACTTCGATTCGGGCTCTTCTCCAACGCCGAAATCGCTAATTGCAGACCAAGCGGCCAGCCTTCGGTTATCTCGTGCAGCCGCACGCAGACGTCGGCATCAACCCTTGCGCCGAAACGGTCATTGAGGATGGCGACCGCCTCTTCCACATTCAGCCGTAAAGCCGCTGTCATGATCGTCGTGAAAAGCCCGCTTGCCGCGAGGTCCGCCACCTGCAGATTCAACCGTGTGCGAGAGGCCATGATGATGCGCAAATTGGCCGGTGCGTTGTGCAACAGGTACGTCAGGGAGTAACGGATCGTCAACTCGGGAAGGGTATCCACTTCATCCAGAATCAATACGGTTTCGCTACCCAGATCGGCCACTTCCGCCAACCACTGCGTCAGCCCTTCCTGTTCGTCACGCCCCAGTCCCGCAATAGGTTCGAATGCGCGGGCAAACGATGGCCGACCGCTGCCAATTGCCATGGCAACTCCCAGCCCCTGGACAAAACGCGCACCATCATCCTGTGCATCCAGCGTCATCCAGGCCACCACGGCGCCGTGAGACAAACATTCACGACGCCATTGGGTCAGCAGAAAGGTTTTGCCGAAGCCTGCCGGCGCTTGAACGGCGATCACCACTTTGTCTGTCAGTTCCTGGGTCTGGATACCCAGGCGGTTTCGCATCCGTGCTGATTTCTGACTACGCGGCGGTGTGGTTTTGAGGATCAGTTGGGGCTCTATGCAATCCATTTCTTTCAGACCCTGGTGGTTGATAGACGCCTACCCAAGGAGCGTCTGAAGGTCGCTGGATACAGTTCCAAACGGTCGAACACTACCATGGAATGGTCCGGGGGTTTGAACCCCGGTGCAATCCAACGCAAGCCGCTTGCGTACTTTCGGTGCAGTGAGAATCCGCTACCTTCCAGCCAGGGCTCTGTATTCGGCCGGTGTACTGGCGTGCGCAACCTTGAACGCTGCCGTCAGGTGGCTCTGAGAACTGAAACCACACTCCAGTGCCACATGCAAAATAGGAAGATCGGTCTGCATGAGCAGATCACGCGCATGTTCCAATCGTACATTCATTACATAGCGATGGGGCGGCATACCCATGGCGCGCTGAAACAGCCGTCGAAAATGAGCCGGGCTGACACCCGCCTGGCCAGCCAGCGTGCTGATCGACAGTTCCTGCCCCAGATGCTCGCGAATGAAGACCAGTACCGTATGCAGGCGCGCCAGATGAATATGCGGCGGATAAATACCTCTGCTCGCGTCAACTCGTAGCGCACGATACACCTGCTCAAGCATGACCATGGCCAATCTTGCCATGAACCCCTGATCAGCCCCTTTCCCAAGACTTAGCTCATCCATCAATTGCCGGGCCGCCGCGCTCACCAAACCATCACTGACGGGCAATGGCGCCTGCGCGCCAGCGCATAGCTCACGCAATTGTCGAAACACGCCATCAGTGCGCTCGGGCAGATAAAAAACCGCGAAATCAATGCTGCCGGAATAGTGCCATTGAGTGGCACAACCTGCAGGCAGCAGCATTGACAAGCGGGGCATCGATGTTGAGCGCAACTCGCCCCCTGCCCCCTCATCCGCCCGCGAGCCACCGAACTGGGTCAGCAGGGCCATGAAGTCAACGGGCGGGACGGATAGATCAGTCGTATGCAGGAAATAGCGCTCCGCATACAAGGGGATTTCACTGCACACCAGGCCGCCCAGCAAGGGCAATCCCAGTGTTTCATGGACCTGTTGCTGCGGATTCATGGGCATCTCGGGATGAGCATATTTTGACAAATATGACCGCTTTTCAGGTGAGTTGTCGATGTCGGGAAGAACAATAATCACCCGAATTTCCGCCGTTCGCATAAGTGCGGGGCAGATCGATCACAACTCCAGGCGAGGCCTTCACAATGATCACATTGCACGAAACCCTGCGATTGCCTGCCGTCGGTCTGACTGGCTTTGAAACGCCGCTGACCGAAGAAGAGCGCGCCATACAGCAGACGGTGCATCAGTTTGCCAAACACGTACTACGCCCCATCGGCCGGGAGCTCGACAAAATGAGTGCCGCCGACGTGTGCGCACCAGACTCGCCATTCTGGTCGGTGTTTCAAGAGGCGGCCAAGCTCGGTATCGAGCCAGCTTTCTTCTCTCAGTTCGAACCCCAGACCGCCGTTCGTCTTGAGTCACTGATCGGCGAGGAAATGGGGTGGGGCGATGCCGGCCTGGGGATTTCCCTGGTTGTCTGCGGTGCTCCCTTGCAAATGGCCATGGCCGCCGGCAATCAAGAGCTCGTAGAGCTCTGCACGGGCAAGATCGGCTGTTGGATGGTGACTCACCCGGACAAAGGCAGCGATCTCATGATCTACGACATGAAGCGCGAATGGCCGCCCGGGCAGGAAGGCAATAAGGGCAGCCTCTGCGCCAAAGTCGGCAAGGACGAGATCGTTATCAATGGCCAATGTTCGGCCTGGGTTTCAAACGGTGCCGTGGCGCAAGTCGCGCTGGCTCACATGACCGCTGACTATGGTGACGGCTACTTCGATGCCGATGGCAGACCCCACGGCGTAGCTGTGATCATCCCGCTCGACCTGCCCGGTATTTCACGCGGCAAGCCGCTGGACAAAATCGGTCAGCGCGCCCTGCCACAGGGCGAAATCTATTTCAGCAACGTGAAAATACCACGCCGCTTTGCCGTCGCCCTGAAAGATCAATATTACGGCAACCAATCCTCGGCCTGGTCCTACGCCGGTACGCACATGTCGCAGGTGTTCACCGGCGTCGCCCGCTCGGCCTTCGAAATGGCTTTGCAGTATTGCCATGAACGCAAACAGGGCGGCCAATTGCTGATCGACCATCAGCTCACACGCTACCGCCTGGGCGACATGATGCGCCGCGTTGAACTGGCGCGCGGCGTCGCTCGGCGGTCACTGGCCTATGCGCGTTTGTCACCGTGCGCTCACCCCTACGCGACAGCTTCAGCAAAGGTAACGGTCACCGAAGAGTGCATGAAGGTTGCCAGCGAGGCACTGCAGCTATTCGGTGGCGCGGGCACCTCACGCGAATACCCGATCGAAAAAATCTTCCGCGATGCCCGCTCTGCACTGATCGAGGATGGTGAGAACACCATCATCACGATGCGTGTTGGCCTCCTGTGCCAACAGCTCTATGCCGAAGGCTGGTCACAGAATTGATGCTTGCAGCTACCCAAAACCCGAAAAACAAGAGACGCAAAAAATGGCTAAATTCCCCGTAGTTGTCTATGGCGCCAGTGGTTACACCGGCATGCTGACCATGGACTGGCTGATCGACCAGAACATCCCCTTCACCGCTGTGGCGCGCGATGCCAAGCGCGCGCAGGAAATGATGGCGCAACGTGTGGTACGCCTGGAGTCCGCGACCTATGAAATCATCGAGGCCGAGCACAACGTCGAATCGCTGAGCGCCGCCTTCAAGGGGGCCAAAGTGGTCTGCAACACCGTTGGCCCCTTCGTCAACTTCGGTCTGACCACCGTCGAGGCCGCGCTCAAGGCCGGCTGCCACCACATAGATACCACCGGCGAGCAAAGCTACGTCCGTCAGGTTCGCGAGCAATTTGGCGAGCTCTATCGTCAGGCTGGCCTGCTGGTTTCGCCATCGCTGTCCTACATGTTCAGCTTCTCCGAGATCGCCGCCGAACTGGCGCTGGAAACCCCCGGCATCGACGTGCTGGAAACCGCCGCCCTGTGCCGCGGCCCGCGTGATGTCGCCGGGGTCAGCCTGGGCTCGGCGGCCTCGATTTTCGAATTATTCCACCGGGAGCAGTTCTACCTGTGGGAAAACAAGCTGGTGCAGCACCCCGCCACCGCTTCGTTCAACATTGTCGACCCCAACTTCATGCAGCCGGTTTTCTGCCTGCCTTGGGGGGGAACCTCGCTGCCAATTTACTTCGAGCATGATCCGCGCGTGCGCGCCTGCACCTCCGCGGTCGGTTTCTACGACAACAATGTGATGCCAATGGTGCATGGCCTGAGCCAGAAGTGGGAAGCGGAATACAAGCACTTGTCCAAGGAGCAGCAGGACGCGGTGGTGAAGAGCCTGGTAGAGGCCACCACGCCGAGTATGCCGCCCCGCGAACGCACCACCTTGCAACGCAGCGTCGACATCGCTATCGGCCGCGGTCACCTGTCCGCCGTGCGCGCTACCGTACATGGCGTCACACCCTATATTTCCACCGGTGCCCTACAGGCCGCGGCGGCGATCAGGCTGCTCGACGACGACACCAACAAGGTCGGCTTCGCTTCCGGTTCCAAGGCTTTTGGACACCGCTATCTGCTCGGTTTCCTGGAAGAGCGCGGCCTGGCCCGTGCCACCGTTACCAAACTCTGATTACCGGCACAGGAACCATTTATGGCCATCATCGATTTTTACGATCGCGGCTGGGGCATCAACCCTGCCGGGGTCGCCTACATCCAGGGCGAGCGCTCCTACACCTTCAACGAAATCGGCGAGCTCTCGTGTCGCATCGCCAACAAGTTGCTCGCACTGGGCTTGCCGAAGGAAACCAAGGGTGCCGTCTGGTCAGGTAACGACGTCACCGCCTGGGCCTGCACACTGGGTCTATGGCGCGCCAACATGACCTGGATTCCAGTCAATGCGCGCAATTCCAGCGAAGAGAATCACTACCTCCTCGACGCATTCGACTGCGAGGTGATGTTCTACCAGAATGATTTCGCGCAAATCATCGCCGAGCTACGGTCCAGGCTGCCTAAGATCAAACACTGGATCTGTATCGATGCCGACGCTGTCGATGCACCTTCGTTGGAGCTATGGAGTGCCGGCCAGCCGGCGAGCCGTCCCGAAGTCGCTTATGACATGGACGACGTGGTGGCGGTCTCACCCACTGGTGGCACTACGGGCACGCCAAAGGGCGTGATGAACACCCACCGCAGCGTGCAGACGTTCATCGCCCACTTCATGCTGACCTGTGCTTATCGCAATGGTGAAAAGCCGGTGAATATGGCCGCCGCACCGATGACCCACACTGCCGGCCTGTTGTCCGTACCCTGCACGGCGCAAGGTGGCACTGTAGTGGTCATTACCAAACCCGATCCGGCATTGATGTTGAACGCCATTGCGCAGCACAGGGTCAGCGAGCTCTTTCTGCCGCCAACGGTGATCTACAGGCTGTTGGAAATTCCCGGCATCGAGAAGCTGGACTTCTCCTCGGTGAAGTACCTGATGTACGGCGCGGCTCCGATGTCGGTAGACAAGCTGAAGAAAGCTATCGAGATTTTCGGCCCGGTCATGACCGGCGGCTATGGTCAGACCGAAGCACCGGCCAGCATCGCCAACTTTCGTCCTGACGAGCATCTGGTGGACGGCCAATTCGCCGACGACGAACGCCTGTCCTCGGTCGGCCGCCCTAACCCGCTGGTCCGCGTCGAAGTGATGAGCGACACCCACCAGATCCTGCCGCGCGGTGAAACCGGTGAAATATGCGTGCGCGGCGACCTGATCATGAAGGGTTACTACAAGCAGCCGGAGAAGACCGCCGAGACCATCGTCGACGGTTGGCTGCATACCGGCGACATCGGCCATATCGATGCCGAAGGCTATCTGCACCTCACCGATCGCAAAAAAGACATGATCATTTCCGGCGGTTTCAACGTCTATCCCAGCCAGGTCGAGCAAGTGCTGTGGGGACATCCGGCGGTTCAGGACTGTGCCGTGATTGGCGTGCCCGATGAAAAATGGGGCGAGGCCGTCAAGGCCGTGGTCGAGCTCAACCCAGGCCAGGAAACCACCGAGCAGGAGCTTATCGAGCTGTGCAAAGCCAGGCTGGGCAGCGTGATGGCACCGAAGTCGGTCGACTTCACGACCAGCCTGCCACGTAGTCCGGTGGGCAAGGTGCTGAAAAAAGAACTGCGTCAGCCGTATTGGAAAAACTCGGCCCGCAAGATCTGACACAACCGCGGATCTCAGGCCCGTCGAACGACCCGATCGGGAAAAAAATCGAGTCGATTTCAACCTCGGCGTGCACATGGCCGAGATACGCCTGCCTGAACCTGGTAACGACCAGCAACTTCAGTAAGCCGCTGCCCAGGCGCACCCAACGTCAACCACGTCGTGGGGTGCGAACTGGACACTGACCCACTGAATATAAGGAATTTTCCATGAGCAATATCTATATCGCCGGCATCGCCATGACCGTCTTCGGTCGCCACATCGAACGCAGCCTCGACGACTTGGCACGCGAGGCTTTCCAGGGCGCATTGAAGGACGCCCACTGCACTGCCGCCGATCTCGATATCGCGTTTTATGCCGGCATGACCAATGGCCCATTGCAAGGCCAGCTCTCGATCCCGGGTCAGGTCGTGTTCAGCAAGATCGGTATTGAAGGCATTCCTATCTATAACATCGAGAATGCCTGCGCTTCGGGTAGCTCAGCCTTCAATTTGGCCGTGCAAAGTCTCAAGGCCGGTACAGCCAGTATCGCGCTGGCGTTGGGTGCGGAAAAGATGAACATCCCGGATAAACTGAAAGCCCTCTCGCTGTTCGAGGCTGGTTGGGACGTATCTCGCGCCGAAGAGAATTATCAGACGCTGGTAAAAATGGGCGAAGGTGTAGTGCCGCCCGCCGGGTCGGAATCGGACAAGCCTTACAGTAAGTTCATGGCCATCTATGCCGCATTGTGCCGCCAGCATATGAAAACCTACGGCACCACGCAGCGGCAGATCGCAGCGGTGTCGGCAAAAAACCACACTCACTCGGTCCATAATCCCTACTCGCAATTTCGCAAAGCCTTCGGTATCGACGAAATCCTTGCCGCCCCTCCGATCACTTATCCGCTCACCCTGCCAATGTGCGCGCCGCTGTCGGACGGTGCAGCAGCAGCCATCCTGTGCACCGAGGAAGGACTCGCACGCATCGGTGCCGACAGAAGCCGCTGCATCAAGATAGCGGCCAGCGTCATCCGTAGCTTCAGCCATCGCCGGCTCGATCAGCCGGAACTGAACGTCGGTCACCTGGCAGCTAACCAGGCCTATGAACAGGCGGGCCTGGGGCCGCAAGACATGCATGTCGCCGAAGTCCATGACGCCTCGGCGATGGGCGAAATCATTCAGGTCGAAAACCTGGGCCTGGTCCCGTTCGGTCAGGGCGGACCTGCGGCTGAACGTGGCGAATTCACGCTGGGCGGGCGCATCCCGGTCAATACCTCAGGTGGCCTGGAATCGAAAGGCCATCCACTCGGCGCTACCGGGATCGGACAACTCTACGAACTTGTGACGCAACTGCGCGGAGAGGCTGGCGCACGCCAGGTATATGGCGCACGCCATGCAATCCAGGAGAACGGCGGCGGTTTGCAGGGTATTGAGGAGGCAGCCGTCGCGATCCACATTCTCAGCAAATAGTTCTTGTCAGAAAAATTTGTAGTGGCCAAACCAATCAAAACAAGAAGGATAAAAACATGTTCCAAAACAAAGTAGTCGTCATCACCGGCGCAGGATCCGGCATTGGTCGGGAGTTGGCTATCCAGATGGTGGAAGCTGGCGCGCATGTCGCCCTGTCGGACATCAACCAGGTGGGTCTCGACAAAACCATGAAGCTATTGCCTGACGCCAGCAAAGCGAAAGGTTACCTCCTGGACGTATCGTCCTGGGACGCCTTCCAGGCCCATGCCGACGAGGTAAAGCGAGATTTTGGCACGGCGCACTTCGTCATCAATAACGCAGGTGCCGCAGTCATCGGGACAGTTGCCAACACCTCCATCGATGAGTACGAGTGGCAACTCGGTATCAACCTGTGGGGCGTGCTGTACGGTACCAAAGCGTTCCTGCCGATGATGCAGGCTCAGCGAGAAGGCTGCATCGTCAACATTTCCAGCGTATTTGGCCTGGTGGGTTTCCCGATGCAAAGCGCTTACAACATGTCGAAGTTCGCCGTACGGGGTCTCACCGAAGCGCTTTGGTCGGAACTTGAGGACAGCGGCGTGCGCGCCGTGTGTGTGCACCCCGGAGGAATTCGAACCAATATCGAGAAGTCCGGACGACGTTGTAAGGCCGCCGGCAAAACAGAAGAAAGGTTCACGGCACTGGCAGACAAGATGCTGCTGACGCCAGCGGCGGATTGTGCCAGCGACATCATCAAGGGGCTGCGCAAAGGAACCAAGCGCATTATCACAGGGAACAAGTCGAGCACCTTGTTCTGGATAAGCAGGCTGTTCCCCAATAGCTATCCGGCATTACTCAAGCTGCTTGGCTGAGGCCCGGAAGTTACAAGATGTCTCAGCGCGACGCGAAGCGTCACCACCTCTCAGGAACAATTCCATGACCGACAGTTATACCCGCAAGCTTTTTATTTCTGCCGCTTGTTTCAACGTACTCGCGGGTCTTCCATTACTTGTGGCCCTGCGACCCGTAGCTGCACTGTTGGGGCTGCAAATTACCCCCACCTCAACCCTCTTCATTCAACTCACCACGTGCCTGGTTATCATATTCGGCTGGGCCTATTGGATGATCGCTCGCGATCCGCTGCAGTATCGTCCCTATATCCTGCTCGGGATTATCCTGAAAGTACTGTTTGTTGTGGTGGTCTATGGTCACTGGCTGGCGGGCAGCATCCCCTGGCCATTGCCAGTAGCGGCATCGGGTGACATCGTCTATGCATTACTGTTCTGGCGTTATTTCCAGCGCGCTGAGCGTTGAACTACGTCGTGCTGACCGTCGGTGCTGCTGGAGCATCAAGGATTGAGCCAGGAAAATTCGAACGCACCCAGCAACCAGGCCGGCCGGTAGGCCGCCTCGGTTGCTGTTGCGGGACACGCCCCTCGTGAGGCCGGGCGGCGTTCCGTTTTTACAAGTGACCCGCCGTAAGGGCGCAACCCTGAGCGGCGGTTACCGCAGCAACGGATATGTACACCTTCAAAAATCCACACTGCCTGAAAATCAACGTCCTTGATCTCACACTTTGTTACCCCATACCCCAGCCGGGTGTAAAAAACTGCTTTGGTAACAGCCTCGCAGGCGGCCTCCCGCCCTGCACTCACTTGCCTGAAAAGCCCAGCCCAGAGCGCTGTACGCGCTTTCTCAAACGCCCACTGCGCGAATTGGCCGGGTGATTGCATATGCTTGTCTGTACAAGTATCTGCGTGTGCATAAGACATCTTGCCAAACAGTCAATATGCTTTTGCGTCACAAGCGCTTCCGATGGTCCCTGGGAATAAAATAATGAAAAAAGCATTTCTCACCCTTTCTGCATTAGCTTTGTGTGTGGCTGCCGGTTCTGCGCTGGCCAAGGAGTACAAAGAGTTGCGCTTTGGCGTCGACCCCTCTTATGCGCCATTCGAATCCAAGGCCGCCGATGGCAGCCTGGTGGGCTTCGATATCGACCTGGGTAACGCGATCTGCGCAGAGCTGAAGGTCAAGTGCAAGTGGGTCGAAAGCGACTTCGACGGCATGATTCCCGGCCTCAAGGCCAACAAGTTCGACGGCGTGATCTCTTCCATGACCGCCACGCCAGCGCGCGAGAAAGTTATCGATTTCTCAAACGAGTTGTTCTCTGGCCCGACCGCGCTGGTATTCAAGAAAGGCGTGGCCATCGGCACCGATCAGGCCTCCCTCAAGGGCAAGAAAGTCGGCTACGAGCAAGGCACCATCCAGGAAGCCTACGCCAAGGCCGTGCTGGACAAGGCCGGGGTAGAGACCCAAGCCTACGCCAACCAGGACCAGGTGTACGCTGACCTGGTCTCCGGACGCCTCGATGCCTCAATCCAGGACATGCTGCAAGCCGAACTGGGCTTCCTGAAGTCGCCGCCAGGCGCCGACTTCCAAGTCAGCGCGCCGATCGAAAGCCCCCTGCTGCCAGCCAAAACCGCCGTGGGTCTCAGCAAAGGCAACGCCGAACTCCAGGCATTGCTGAACAAAGGTATCCAGGCACTGCACGACAATGGCACCTATGCGGCCGTCCAGCAGAAGCACTTTGGCGATCTGAATCTCTACAGCGGCAAATAATGACCCTGCGCCCATTTTCGGATGGGCACTTTTCTGATTGACGTAGGGCTGCTCAATGCTAGAAAACCTATTGCAGATTCTTGGGCTGTCAGGCTTCAGCCTCAAGGGCTTCGGCCCGCTGTTGCTACAAGGCTCCTGGATGACTGTCAAATTATCCTTTCTGTGCTTGTTGGTAAGCGTTGGCCTGGGCCTGATCGGCGCCAGCGCCAAGCTTTCGAAATCAGCGCTGCTGCGCGTCCCTGCGCAGGCCTACACCACGCTGATCCGCGGGGTGCCGGACCTGGTGCTGATGCTGCTGATCTTCTATAGCCTGCAAACCTGGCTGACCTCGTTTACCGATTTCATGGAATGGGAATACATCGAAATCAATCCCTTTAGCGCCGGGGTCATTACCCTGGGATTCATCTACGGGGCTTATTTCACCGAAACCTTCCGTGGCGCCATCCTTGCCGTACCGCGAGGGCAGATGGAAGCGGCTACCGCCTACGGCCTGACCCGCGCTCAGCGCTTTCGCCTGGTGGTGTTCCCGCAAATGATGCGTTTTGCCCTGCCGGGGATCAGTAACAACTGGATGGTGATCCTCAAGGCCACGGCGCTGGTGTCAATCATTGGCCTGGCCGACCTGGTCAAGGTGGCCCAGGATGCGGGCAAGAGCTCCTATCAGCTGTTCTTCTTCCTGATTCTGGCCGCCTTGATCTATCTGGTGATAACCACCGTTTCGAACTACGTCTTGCGCCGGATGGAAATCTTCTACGCCGCAGGTACCCGGGAGGCCGTGCGATGATCGAACTTCTACAGGAGTACTGGAAACCTTTCCTGTTCCAGGACGGCAATCACATCACCGGGCTGGCCATGACCCTCTGGCTGCTGAGCGCCTCGATCTTCTTCGGCTTCGTGATGTCGATCCCGCTGTCGATTGCCCGGGTCTCGGACAATGTCTGGGTGCGCTGGCCGGTGCAGTTCTACACTTATCTGTTTCGGGGTACTCCACTCTATATTCAGCTGCTGATCTGTTACACCGGCATTTACAGCCTGGCCGCGGTGCGTGCTCAGCCCGTGCTGGATGCGTTCTTTCGCGATGCGATGAACTGCACCATCCTGGCCTTCGCCCTGAACACCTGCGCCTACACCACGGAGATCTTCGCCGGGGCCATTCGCAGCATGAACCACGGCGAAGTCGAAGCGGCCAAAGCCTACGGCCTGACCGGCTGGAAGCTTTACACCTACGTGATCATGCCATCCGCCCTGCGTCGTTCGCTGCCTTACTACAGCAACGAAGTGATTCTGATGCTGCACTCGACCACCGTGGCCTTCACCGCGACCATTCCGGACATTCTGAAAGTCGCGCGAGACGCCAACTCGGCGACCTTCCTGACCTTCCAGTCGTTCGGCATCGCCGCGTTGATCTACCTGGCAGTCACTTTTGCGCTGGTCGGCCTGTTCCGCCTGGCTGAACGCCGTTGGTTGTCTTTCCTCGGCCCGGCTCACTAATTCAGGATGCTTGTTCATGTACAAACTGACCGTTGAAAACCTGCACAAAAGTTATGGCAACCATGAAGTCCTCAAGGGCGTTTCGCTAAACGCCAGGACCGGCGATGTGATCAGCCTGATTGGCGCCAGTGGTTCGGGCAAGAGCACCTTTCTGCGTTGCATCAACTTCCTGGAAACGCCCAACGACGGCGCCATGAGCCTGGACAACCAGCCGATTCAAATGGTCCATGACCGCCACGGCATGCGCGTGGCCGACGCCAATGAACTGCAACGCATCCGCACTCGCCTGGCGATGGTGTTCCAGCACTTCAACCTGTGGAGCCACATGACCGTGCTTGAGAACATCACCATGGCCCCACGCCGGGTGCTGGGCGTCAGCAAGAAGGACGCAGAGGATCGCGCCCGGCGCTACCTGGACAAGGTCGGTTTACCGGCACGGGTGGCCGATCAATACCCGGCGTTTCTCTCGGGTGGTCAGCAGCAACGCGTCGCCATTGCCCGTGCCCTGAGCATGGAACCGGAGATCATGCTGTTCGACGAGCCGACTTCAGCCCTGGACCCTGAACTGGTGGGAGAAGTACTCAAAGTGATCCAGGGGCTGGCCGAAGAAGGCCGCACCATGATCATGGTGACTCACGAAATGAGCTTTGCGCGCAAAGTGTCGAACCAGGTGCTGTTCCTGCATCAGGGGCAGGTCGAAGAACAGGGTGCACCCGAGGACGTATTGGGTAACCCCAAGAGTGAGCGTCTGCGGCAGTTCCTCAGCGGCAACCTGAAGTGACCAGAGCGCCTTCGAGCAACCGCAGGGTCGCTCGAAGGCGCTGGTTCAACCCTCAACACGGAGGGCTGATGGTCCTCAATGACTCTTTACATCTCAACCTGCGTGCCCAACTCGATCACCCGATTCAACGGCAATTTGAAGTACTTCAGATTGCTGTTGGCATTCTTCAGCAAAAACGCGAACAGGCTTTCTCGCCAACGGGCCATGCCGATGCGCTTGGTCGGGATCACCGTTTCACGGCTCAGGAAATAGGTGGTGCGCATCGGGCTGAAGTCCAGCTCGGCCAAGTGGCAGAGACTCAACGCCAAGGGGACGTCGGGCTCCTCGATAAAGCCGAAGTGCAGGCTGACCCGGAAGAATCCTTCGCCATAGGCTTCAACCTCAAACCGTCGATCAGCGCTCACACGAGGGCTGTCTTCAGACACCACGGTGAGCAACACCACTTGCTCATGCAAAACCTGGTTATGCAGCAGGTTGTGCAGCAGCGCATGCGGAACGGCATCGGACCTGGCCGTCAGAAACACCGCCGTACCTTGTACCCGATGAGGAGGCTGCGTGCGGATGCTACTGATGAACAGTGGTAGAGGCAGCGCGGTTTCGTCCAGCCGTTCAACAATGATCTTGCGGCCCCGTTTCCAGGTCGTCATCAAAATGAACAGGCCAATGCCGGCAATCACCGGGAACGCACCGCCCTGGAAGATCTTCGGTGCATTGGCCGCGAAGTACAGACTGTCTACCAGCAGAAAACCGAGCAGCATCGGAATGGCCAACCAGCGCGGGGTTTTCCATAGCAGCAGGACGACGGCCGAGGACAGGATGGTGGTGATCAGCATGGTGCCCGTCACAGCGACCCCATAAGCGGCGGCCAAAGCACTGGAAGACTCGAAACCAAGCACCAGCAGCACAACACCGACCATCAA
The DNA here is from genome assembly GCF_949767755.1 of Pseudomonas sp. IT-P4. NCBI lineage: Bacteria > Pseudomonadati > Pseudomonadota > Gammaproteobacteria > Pseudomonadales > Pseudomonadaceae > Pseudomonas > Pseudomonas sp. IT-P4. Next base: position 38,316 of record NZ_CATKPX010000078.1, read on the forward strand.
CGCCCAGTTGACCGTGCCGATGTAGATTTGCCCCTGCTCCTGGCTGGAGGTGTGCTGGATAAACATGCGAGGGACATACCCAAGCTGGATGGCCTGGTGGGTCAGGGAAAATGCGCCTGAGATCACGGCTTGAGAAGCGATGATGGTCGCCAGTGTGGAGAGTGCGACCATTGGCAGCAATGCCCAGCCCGGCGCAAGCAAATAAAATGGATTGCGCACCGCCTCAGGGTTTTCCAGGATCAAGGCACCTTGACCAAAATAATTGAGTAGAAGTCCTGGCAGTACCAAAATGAACCAAGCGCGGGCAATGGGCTTGCGACCGAAGTGCCCCATGTCGGCATACAGTGCTTCGGCGCCCGTGAGCGCGAGTACCACTGCCCCAAGGATGGCCACACCGATTCCCGGATGAGCGATAAAAAAATGCGCTCCCCAGTACGGATTGAGCGCTTGCAGTACTTCCGGTCGCTGGAAAATGCCATAGATCCCCAGTGCACCCAACACCACAAACCACAGCACCATCACCGGGCCGAACAGGATACCGATGCGAGCCGTGCCGTGTTTTTGTATCAAGAACAGCGCCACCAGCACGATCAATGACAAAGGCACCACCCAGTGCTCTATTCCATCAAACGCCAGCTGTAGTCCTTCAACCGCAGAGAGCACCGAAATAGCCGGGGTAATCATGCTGTCCCCGTAAAAAAGTGCCGCACCAAACAGACCGAGCAGCACCAGTGCCTTGCTCATGCGCGGATAAGGTAAGGCCGCGCGGCGGGCTAACGCCGTCAACGCCATGATGCCGCCTTCGCCCTGATTGTTGGCCCGCAGGATAAACAACACGTATTTGATCGAGACCACCCAGATCAACGACCAGAAGATCAACGATAGAATGCCCAGCACGCCATCGTGGTTGGCCTGGACACCGTAGTGACCGGCAAACACTTCCTTTAGCGTGTACAGGGGGCTGGTGCCGATATCTCCATACACCACTCCGACAGCAGCGATAAGCAGTCCCGCCGCTGAAGATTTGCGATGAGGTTTTTCAATGGCATGGGGCGATGTTTCGCTCACTTTCTACGTCTCGAGTATTGAGGGCCGAAAACGCATTCCGTGAGAATTCAAGGCCGGTGGACTTCAGTGAAACTGCCATCAAATTCAGATGAGTCGTAAAGACCGTCGTCCTTGCACAGCCAAGTGATCACTCGTTCTGAAGGGCCTGCGACAGACCCGCACCACCTTCTACTCCCCCGCAAGCAACATTGAACAGCCTAAGGAAATCTTGAGGGTAAAGACGAAGAAGCCGAGAGTTGCGAGGCATAAAGGCAATGTCAATTTTCCCGGCCAGTATCGTTGCGAGTAACAAAAGCCATCGTAAAAAAAGCGTAATTTTTCCGCCGCCATAGCCTCCGTCATCAGTCGGCATCTTTAGTCCTGCGTCCTCATAGCATCGTTATTCTTCCGATACTCATGGTCCCCCCCAGAGAGGCAACCTTCGACATTTTCCATGGAGAGGGCTTCGAGCAGCACCTGCTCCAGGATGGCAAAAAAACATTTGATGTGAGCCTGTTTCAATGCCTGAGGCCGGGTCACCAGATAGACTTCCATATCTGGAAGTTGGAGATCCGGGAACAACTCGATCAAGTCCTTTGCCAGAATACGGGGCAGTACGGCCACACCCATTCCTCGCCTCACCGATTCGAGCTGAACCGCGAACGCGTTCACACTGATCTGCGCGCGGTCCAGACCACCGGCCTTTGCCGCACGCATTTGCGGCAACATGTCCAGCGGGGGAAGCAAGGCAATATTGACCGCAGTGGCCGGGGTCACCCCTGGAAACCGCTTCAGATAACCTGCATCAGCGAAGACACCGTAGGCGAGCCGGCCTATTGGTCGATAAATCAGCGACGGCTCACCCAGATGAGTTGTACGTACAGCAATGTCTGCCACGCCGCGGACGATCTTGTGAAAGTCGGCTGTTACCATCAGCTCCACCGAGCAACGCGGGTGCAGAGAAGTGAAGCGACTCGCGGCCTCCAGCACACAAGACGAGAACCCCTCTCCTGCGCTGACCAGGACACTGCCAGATAACTCTGTGTGTACCCCGGATAGGCCAGCAGCGGTTTGACGCCTCAAGCCAGTTTCCGCGGCCAGGGCAACTTCCACGAGGGATTGGCCCCGTGAGGTCAACCAGCATCCTTCAACGCCCCGTTCGACGAGTGGCTCGCCCAGTGCGACCTCAAGTTGGGTCAGGCGGCGGGACACGGTAGACGCCGCGATACCCAGCAACTGGCCAGCTTGAAGAAAGCTGCCACGCCGCGAAACTGCCAACAGCAGACGAAGATCGTCCCAATTTGCTTGCAACGCCATGCGTCCTGTCCTCCCTGGTCTGCATATGTGCAAATCCATTATGCAGTAGTCGCTGTTTTTCGAGGGAGGCCTCAAAGGTATATCTACAGGCCCTCGAAACGAATGGAATGGATTGTATGACTACTGGCCCCAACGACTATGCGGAACGCGCCGCAAGAGCCTTCAATTGCCGTGATGTGGAGGCGATGCTTGCGTTGGTTTGCGAAGACTTCATCTACGTCGATGGCATGGGGGTTCAAGCCGGTCGTGAATCCATGCGCAAAAGAGAGACTGCGCTGTTCTACGCACTCCCCGATGCCCAAGTGACCTTCACCCCATTCATGGTCGCTGACGATCGTTTGGCGCTGACTGCCCTGCTGACCGGCACCTTCGCCGCCCCCCTGGTGCTGCCAGGCCGGGTGATTGCACCCCATGGACGCCATATTACCGTGCACTACGCCGCACACTTCACCTTCAAAGACGGACTGGCCATCCGTGAAGAGGTCTTCTTCGACAGTGCGGTGTTGATGCCGTTAGCCGGACAGGGTGAGGGTTGAGCCATGCGCAGCGCATTTGTTACTGGAGCAACCGGCTTGCTGGGCAACAACCTGGTGCGTGAATTGGTCGCTCGTGGCTACAGGGTCAAAGGCCTGGTCCGCTCAAGAGCCAAAGGTGAACAGCAGTTCAACAATCTGCCGGGTGTGGAGCTGGTCGTGGGTGACATGGCCGATGTCGACGCATTCGCCGCATCGCTGCAAGGCTGCGATACGGTGTTTCACACCGCAGCGTTCTTTCGCGATAACTACAAGGGTGGCAGGCACTGGAAGGAGCTCGAAAAAATCAATGTCGCCGGTACGCGGGACCTGATTCACCAGGCCTACCGCGCCGGTATACGACGGTTCGTCCATACGTCTTCCATTGCCGTGCTCGACGGCGCACCTGGCGCGTCCATCGATGAGACATGTCTGCGGGCCGACGCCGACGCGGATGACTACTACCGCAGCAAGATCCTCGCCGACCGTGTCGTCTTGTCATTCCTGGAAGCACATCCCGAGATGCATGCCTGCATGGTCCTGCCCGGTTGGATGTGGGGCCCTGCCGACATTGGCCCGACCTCTTCGGGACAGTTGGTCAACGATGTCGTGAACGGCAAGTTGCCCGGGCTGATCCCTGGCAGCTTCTCCGTTGTCGATGCCCGTGATGTGGCATCGGCGCTGATTGCCGCAGCCGAACATGGCCGACGAGGTGAGCGCTATCTCGCGGCGGGCCGACATATGACGATGGGTCAGCTGGTCCCGGTTCTAGGACGTATAGCGGGCGTCAAGACGCCCGTTCGACAACTACCGCTGCCGTTTCTATACACCCTGGCGGCTGTGCAGGAGATCTATGCACGCCTTACCGGCAAGCCCATTCTGCTGAGCATGGCCACGTTGCGCCTGTTGGTACGAGAGAAGGACCGCACCTGCTTCAACCATCGCAAGAGTGAACAGGAGCTTGGCCTGAGTTTCCGGGCGCTAGAGCTGACAATCACTGACACCGTGGCGTGGTACCGTGATCACGACTGGTTTGAAAACCACGGTGCTGGCACACGAGGCGTACCTTGAGTTCCCGAGACCGCACTTACTGGTCATTTACCACGCACCAGAACAAGGACGTAAATTTGTGAACAGGGAAATAATCCTGATGCGTCACGGCCAGCCAAAACTGGCCGCTACCGACAAAATCTCAGCGATCGAGATGAAAGAATGGATCGAGCAATACAACCGATCCGAAATTACCCACCACCCGATCCCGCCTGCCAGTATGCAACTCGCCGCAACCGCCACGGTGATTGTTTCAAGCAGCGCGCCTCGTGCGCTGACCTCCCTCCAGGCGCTCGGCCTGAAGCCTGCACTGGTCGACGCACTTTTCTGCGAAGCACAACTACCTTGTGGTCATTGGAAGCTGCCACGGTTATCACCGTTTACCTGGGCATTTATCCTTCGAGTCTTATGGCTGTGCGGTTACTCACGCAACGTCGAATCCGCCAGCACTGCGAGGATCCGCGCCAGCACGGCAGCCAAACGATTACAGTCCCTTGCCAGTGATGGACCGGTTCTGCTGCTCGGTCATGGTTTTATGAACCGAATGATCGCCAATCAACTGGTCGCTGACGGTTGGGCTCGGCAAAAACGTAACGACAGCCAGTATTGGAGTGCGACCGTGTATCAGTACGACGGTGTGTAAGAGGCGCCACCTGTACAGTTCGATGCCCGGCATCCACACATCGACTGCCGCACAGGCCATGGCCAGATCGTTGTTGGCGCCCGTGGTTTTCAACATGTCCCAGACCACTGTGGTAACGGTGTCGAATACCGGTTCAGTTAATCATCACCTCGTCCAGTGCCTGCGCGAGGGTGCTGACCGTGCGCTCGATATTGTGCAGCTTTTCGAGTCCGAACAGACCGATGCGGAAGGTCTGGAAGTCGGCCGGCTCGTCGCATTGCAACGGCACTCCGGCGGCGATCTGGAGGCCGTGCTCGGCAAATTTCTTGCCGCTCTTGATGTCGGCATCATCGGTGTAGCTCACCACTACGCCAGGGGCCTGAAAGCCGGCTGCGGCCACGCTTTTGATGCCTCTGCCGCTCAACATTGCGCGCACCCGATCACCCAGGACCTGTTGTTCGCCGCGGACCTTTTCGAAACCGTAGGCTTGCGTCTCTTTCATCACCTCGTTAAACCGCGCGAGGGAATCGCTGGGCATGGTCGCATGGTAGGCATGCCCGCCCTGTTCGTAGGCCTGCATGATCTGAAGCCACTTTTTCAGGTCGCAGGCGAAGCTGCTGCTTTGCGTCTGCTCGATGCGCTCAAGGGCCAAAGAACCGAGCATCACCAGGGCGCAGCAAGGGGAGGCGCTCCAGCCTTTCTGCGGCGCGCTGATCAGCAGGTCGACTGCGCATTTGCGCATATCAACCCAAAGCGTGCCTGAGGCGATGCAGTCCAGCACGAACAGGCCACCCACCGCATGCACGGCGTCGCCGACGGCCCGCAGGTAGTCGTCGGGCAGGATAATCCCTGATGAGGTTTCAACGTGGGGGGCGAAGACAATCTGCGGCCTCGAAGCCGCAATGGCTGCCAGCACTTCGTCCAGAGGGGGTGGGGCGTAGGCAGCCTGGCGACCGGTGTCGACCGGTCGGGCTTTCAGCACCGTGGTGGCCGCCGGGATGTTGCCCATCTCAAGGATCTGGCTCCAGCGATAACTGAACCAGCCGTTGCGTATCACCAGACACTGCTGGTCGGTGGCAAACTGTCGCGCCACCGCTTCCATGCCGAATGTGCCGCTGCCCGGGACCACCGCGACAGCCTGGGCGTTGTAGACCTGTTTCAGAGTCCTGGAAATGTTCTTCATCACGCCTTGAAATGACTGCGACATGTGGTTGAGCGAGCGGTCGGTGTAGACCACTGAGTACTCGACCAGCCCCTCGGGATCGATACTGGGATATAGCTTTGACATAGGGTGACTCCTTTGGCAGAGATCTCAGTGGTATCGACCCTGCCCTAAGCCTTGGCAAATGACAAGATTGCTCGGGATTGAATGGCGACTTCTGTCGAGCAGCGCATCATTTTTTTGATCCGGCGTGATCACCACGCAATCAAGTTCGTTCAAGCCAGGCACGGGCGATTTCTTCGCGCGTAGCAAACCAGGCATCGCTGTACTGCCTGGCATACTCGATGAATTGCTTGATCGCCCTTACTTTCCCGGGACGGCCCACCATGCGTGGATGCAGCCCGATCGACATCATGCGGGGTCGCTAGCGCCATATCGGCAATACCAGCCCACGGGACGTTTGCCACAGGTACGTTCGAAGAATTCGATTGCCAGGCGCATGTGCTCTCTCGAACCATTGCCTATGCGGAATTTGTGCCGGTTTAGAGGAGGTCAGTCTTGCTTCAGCTCGTGGGTCAATTCGGCGCCAGCATCAACGCTGGCCATTACCTCGCCAATTTCTATAGCCCGATTGGGCGTCCGTCGGAACGGCGGGCGTCGATTCAAGGCTAGATCCAGGATAACCGTGGGAGTAAATGTGGGGGGTAATTTTGCAGGCATGAAAAAGCCCAACCTTTTCAGATCGGGCTAAGTCATTGAAAAATATGGTCGGGACGGAGTGATTCGAACACTCGACCCCTAGCACCCCATTCAGTTAAGCACTAGACATCCCTAGTTCGCACAACACCTCTATAGAATTCTAAGCCCCAGTAAAATAGGACCTTTCAGCGATTAACTCTTCCATCAACCGCTATCCTGACCTACCCTTAGCTGACGGATCCGTGGGAGTAAATGTGGGAGTAAATTTCTCAGAAGGTTGATTATGGCCAAGCTCACCGCCAAAGAACTAGAAGCACTCATTGAGCGAGATGTCGGCACCGTTATACGCGACGAAGGCAGCCTCTCAGGCAGGGTCTCACTCCGCAAAAAAGGTGTCGCCATCCCCTTTTACTTCCAATTTCGTTGGGAAGGTATTTACACCCGCTTTTCCTGCGGTACCTGGCCAAACAAGTCGTTGACCGAAATCCGCAAGGAGCGCAACGAAGCGCGAGACCTTGTAGCCAAAGGGATCAATCCTAATGAAAACAAGCGCGCCGGGAAGGTCAGACAAAAAGCGGAACTGGCTGCTCAACTCGCGGAGGCTGATCGGCAAAAGTCTAAGGAGCTAACGCTGCTGGACCTGGCGGAAGAATGGCTTCGCGATGGTGTGGCACGCAAGGATGGTAATGCCGAGCTACGGAGAAAGTTCGCGAAAGATCTTTACCCCGCCCTTGGCTCAAAAGTCATCAGTTCAATCAGTGAGCATGACCTGCGGAACCTGGTGCGGTCCGTAATGGCTCGCGGCGCTACTCGTCAAGCCATCAGTCTTTTTTCGGATATCGTTCAGATGTTTGGATGGGCCCAAAAACGCCAGCCATGGCGAACGCTGCTGATTGACGGAAACCCAGCAGACTTGGTCGAAATCAACAAACTGGTACCCAGTGACTACCAGGAGGAGCGAACTCGGATCCTCTCCTCTAGCGAACTTCAAGAACTACACCACCGCTTTGAAAAAATGACTGCGGACTACGCAGCACTACCTGCCGGCGAAAAGTACGATGGGATTCGCCCACTCAAACCAGAGTCCCAACTTGCGCTTTGGATCTGTTTGGGAACGCTATGCCGGATCGGTGAACTTCTTCAAGCCGAATGGAAAAACGTAGACCTGGAAAATGGCGTCTGGTTTATTCCCGTGGCAAACGTCAAAGGCAGCCGTGGAAAGAAGCAGGACCACCACGTGTTCCTATCTGCGTTTGTGACCCACTATTTCAGCAAGCTTCGGTTGCTTACGGGACACTCTCAATGGTGCTTCCCCGCAAAGCATCATGATGGTCATGTCGATCTCAAGGTCGTCAGCAAACAGGTGGGAGACCGCCAATCACGCTTCAAAAATCGCAAACCGCTTTCCCGTCGCCGACATGATGACACCCTGGTGCTGTCCGGTGGTGCGAATGGGGAATGGACACCCCATGACTTGAGACGAACAGGAGCAACCATGATGCAAGCCTGGGGCATAAGCCTTGACGTGATAGATCGGTGCCAGAACCATGTGCTCGCAGGTTCTCGGGTCCGCCGGCACTACTTACATCATGACTATGCGGAAGAGAAAAAAGCAGCCTGGAGCCTGCTGAGCGAGAAGCTCACTGAGATCATGATTGACCAGGATGGTTTGTAGGTATTTGAGACACAATAGAAGGTCATCGCCTCCGCCATCTTTATACGACAAAGCCCTGATTATTCAGGGCTTTGTCGTTTCTGTAGTTTGACAAATAGCGCCAGCCCACACTTCAGCCCACACCCTGGATGGAGTCTAGCTTTTCGACCAGCGGCTAATTCTTCGTATGGTCTCTTGCCTGCACTTATGGTTCTGAAGAACCGATTTAGAGGCAGCTTCCGGAGGAAACGCGGGGAACGAAAGTAGAGATCTTGAGCTAGCTTCGACGCGATCCAACAAATTACGCACAAACAGAAACGCCGGTCAGTGAGCGGCGTTTCTGTGAAATTGGAGAGGGAAACGAGATTCGCATCCGGTATCCGACTCATTGAAATATAAGGGGTTTCTTTTATTCCTGAAGCAGGAATGGACTCAATTCTGGACTTGTTTTCAGGGTGTATCAAGAGCAAAAAAAGATGACTCCAAGCCATGCTAGCGAGCTCTACCTACAGCCACTCGGAAGAGCAGTCGTCCGGCCGACGGTATCAATTGCGTAGGACCAATTCGAGACGAGTCCTAAAGCGAGTACGAAGCGGCAGGCCGGAAGACTCCGCATTCAGGCTCTGCCTGTAGTGAGTGGCGTTAACTACTGTGCAGTGTGTTTGAGGTACCAGTGCTGTGTCGCATCCAAAGAAGCCGCAAAAACTCCAAGGATTTCATTGATATCCTTCTCCGTTGAGATTAACGGAGGACAGAATGCCAATGCATCTCCCATGACTCGGTTGATCATTCCACGCTCCTGGGTCTGAGAGGACAGATACCGCCCGAGTCTGCCAACAGCCTCAAAAGGCTCTTTTGTGTGCCGGTCGGCTACCAACTCAACGGCAGCAATCAACCCCACACCACGAACCTCGCCAACCATTGGATGATCAGCAAACTGCTGAAGCCCTTTGCGAAGGATAATCCCCATTTCAGCAGCACGCTGAACCAGGCCCTCCTCTTCGATAATTTTAAGATTCTCCAGGGCGACTGCAGTAGCTACCGGGTGCCCGCTACCAGTGAAGCCATGCCCTAAAGTGCCAATCGAATGGCTCTGATCGGCAATACCTTGGTAAACGGCATCATTGATCAGTATGGCTGCAATGGGCTGATAGGAGGACGACAGCTGTTTGGATACCACCATGACGTCTGGTTTGATATCAAAGGTCTCGCAACCGAACATATTTCCGGTTCGACCGAAACCACAGATGACCTCGTCCGCGACAATCAAGACGTCATGCTTGCGGCACACCTTCTGGATCTTTTCCCAGTAGGTCTTCGGCGGAATGATCACCCCCCCCGCTCCCATCAGAGGTTCGCCATAAAACGCTGCGACCGTCTCAGGGCCTTCCTTGATGATCAGATCATCCAATTCTCGGGCGAGGCGATCTGCGAACTGTTCTTCTGTTTCACCCGGTCGACCATATCGATAGAAGTGCGGGCAGCTGACATGCAGGAAGCCCGCCAGGGGAACGTCAAAACCGCGCTGATTTGCCGGCAGCCCAGTGAGGCTCGCACTTACAGTAGTGACACCGTGATAGGCGTTCTGCCGACTGATGAACTTTTTCTTGGCCGGCTTCCCCAGAGCATTGTTCCGGTACCATAAAAGCTTAACTACTGTGTCGTTTGCCTCAGAGCCGGAGTTGGTGAAAAACACCTTGCTCATCGGCACCGGAGCCATCTCCACCAATTTTTCGGCGAGCTCGATGCTGGGGCGGTGTGCCTTGCTGGAAAACACATGATAGAACGGCAATGTACGTAGCTGCTTTTCGGCAGCCTCGATCAGCCGCTGGTTGCTGAAACCAAGCGCTACACTCCATAGCCCTGACATCGCCTCGATGTATCGCTTATTCTGATTATCATAAACATGAACTCCTTCTCCACGTTCGATAATGAGGGGGCCATCCGCCTCATGAAGTCGAGCATCCGTATAAGGATGGAGGTGATTTTTAACATCTTTTTGTGCAAGCAAATCCGTCATGATTTTGCCTCGAAGTGAGAGAGGATTCGTTAAACCAAGGGCCGTGTAGAAACCCAAATTAAATACCCAGGCAACCGCACCAGGCTCCACAGCTACAACAACTAGCTGTCGCCAATAGCCATGGAGCAAAAAGCGGCATAAACACCGCAATCGGTGTCCGGACTTACTTGACCAATTCAGGCTCGCCTACAGGTTATGCGCTAAACCTGTGGGCGAGCCCGCTCGCGAAGAGGACTTTAGGGCTGTTGCCAAAAAACCCGGATCAGAAGTAATACCCGATGTTCATGTACAACTGGTTTTCCCACTGGTTACTACCACCAGCCCCCAGACTCTGGGTGAGGCTGCCGCCACCGATGACCGGATCATTCTTGCCGTACAACCATTCCGTGGCGATCCATAGTTTGCTGAGGGAGAACGACGTGCCGAAAATCATCCGTTGCGAGGTCTTGAAATCGTCCGCAGATTTATCGAAGGCGCTGTAGTTGGCGTACAGCTTCACACCGCTGATCTGATCGAACAGATACTTGCCGCTGACGTCATAGCTTACATCCGCCACGTACAAGTTGCCGCGACTGGCGACGTTGAAGGTGGCGTCGTAACTGCCGAAAGTCACCAGTTCATCGGTGCCGGGGTTGCGCGGGGACATCTGCTGTCGCGCGGCTTGCAGTTGCACGCCCCATGGGCCGTTCTTGCCGATGTAGTGCACCGCCATGGCATTGCGCCGGCCATCGTTGTTGGTGTCGCGGTTCTCCAGGGACGAGGTCAGGCCGGAGATCCCGACTTCGGACTTCCACGGTCCCAAGTCCAGCGCCTTGGCCACCCGAAGGACCACTGTGTTGCGTTCCTGGTTGTTGCTGCCGTCGATGACATAGCTGTCCGCTTCGGAGACTACGGTGGAGTAGGTTTCACCATTGCTAGTGCCTTTACCCTGCCAAGCGGGGCGCAGGTAGTAACCGGCCTGAATATTCCAGTCGCCGCTTTGCTGGATGTACTTGGCGCCGACTTCTTCCACGTCTTCCAACCCCATGACGCTGCCCAGGGTTTGGTAGAACGTGCTGCCGAAGTACGGCTGCAAACCGAACGGCAGCTGGTTCAGGCCGACTTGGACCTGCTGGTCGGGGTTGAACTTGTAGCCGATCCACGCCAATTCGGCGAACTGGACGTCACCGACATGCTTTGTGTAGTTGTAAGGGTAGGCTCGACCGTAGAAACGGTACTGGGCCTCGCCGATCCAGGTGTCGGAGTTGTAATTGGCGTTGAGGATCGCGGTGTCGAAGTTGAACTTCTGGATGTCACGATCCGGGTCATAGTCCCAACGCGCCCGGACGGCACCGCCGAGATTGAGGTTGTCGGTGACCTGGATCGCCATCGCTGGGGTGGAAAGGGCCCCCAACAGCGCCAGCGCGGTCAATGAGCGCAAGGCCCGGGTGGTGTTCAAGTTCATGGTCGCTCCGTCTCTTGTTTATTTTATTGTTGGCAACACTCATCCCGGCCACGGCAAAAGCGCGGTCTGGATGAAAGGGGTAAGGCCCACCAGAACGAAGGCTGCAAACAGCGTCCAAGTTAGGGCCGGGAGGGTCAGCCGCCGGTGGCCAGCCGGGTCTGGGTGTAGCTATGCCGAGCCTGCACTTGGCACCTCTTCACCAAGGCTGGGAGGTGCGTGACAAGCCGCGGTCATTCACACTCCCGCGTCAGCTGCGTTGCAGTTCTTCAACCACAGCTGCACAAGCACGGAAGGTATTCAACGTCCACTCTGAGTTGATAAAGTCCGGCCAACTGGAAAGTTTTACGATTGCCACTTCAGAAGCCGGATCCCAATAGATACTCTGCCCAAATACTCCACGCGCCGAATAGGTACCCTGTTCACTGTCCAGCACCCAGCACTGATTGCTATAGGCGGCGCCAGGAAAGTGTTTGACATAGAAGCCATAGAGAACTTCAAAAGCCGGTGTGGAACCACGGCCGCATGCGCGCACAAATTCCTCTGGAACAATCTGTTGGCCGTTGAAACGTCCACCCTGCAGATACATCTGGGCAAAGCGCGCCAGATCACGCAGCGTGGCGCTCATCCCGCCATCGGCTAATGCCGTTCCAACGCAATCGAGGGTGATATTCGCGTCTTGTTCTGCCCCCAGTCTTGACCAGATCTCCCGGCTCAGTAAGACGGGGAGCCGCTCGCCGCAGGCCCGCTCACAGACCCAGGCCAACACGTCGGTATCCACTGAGCGATACTCAAAGAACTGGCCATGTTCACGATCTTTACTCAGCGACTTCAACAAACCATAAATGCTGTCAGGTGACTCCCGCTCTCCCCGTTCACGCCAACCCGAGGCGATATCCAACTGGATGAATTCAGCATCCGGATCGGTGTAGTCCTCCCTGAATCTCACTCCCGTGCGCATATCCAGAAGATCCTTTACCCGGGCGTCGCCATAACCGCTTGCCGAAAGCTCGGGCACATAGTCGCTGACACGCGCTTGGGGATCGATTCTGCCCTGGCCGATCAATCTGCCGACCAGGCTACCGACGACGGTCTTGGACACCGATTGCAACAGATGCAACGTGTGCGGCTGCATACCGTTGAAATACTGCTCCGAAACCACCTTGCCTTGATGAAGCACCAAAAAACCATCGGTGTAGCTATCGGTCAAGAAAGTCGCCAGATCGGTTTGTCCGCCGTCGATCCGCTGGAAACGTACGTCGTCCAGTGAGCGTTCGTTGCGCTCGAGTTCGGTGACCGGCCCGGGACTGCGATGAATAGCGGCCACCGGAAACAACTGGCTCATGTGCTGGAACGACCAGCGGTTATAGGGCGGACTGTCCCAATTATGCAGGCCGACTTGCTTTTCCCGGGACGGCGGATAGCCCTGCATCAAACTTAGGTCCTGATAACCAATGCCGGGAGCGGTCATGTCTTTTTTATTGTACATAGGGGTTCAGTTCTCATCGTTTAGAGGGTGGTGGCAAGAAAAGCGGTGGCCGTGATCCTGGGTCTCGGCTGGCACCTCTCGGCGACAACGCTCACTGGCCCGCGGACAACGGGGCGCGAAGTGGCACCCGGCAGGCCGGTTCAAGGGGCTGGGGATCTCGCCACTCAGGATTTGCAACTGGTCACGGCGTTCCGGGTCGATGGAGGGCACTGAATTGAGCAGCGCACGAGTGTAGGGATGACGCGGTCGGCCAAACACCTGCTCCACAGGCCCGGCCTCGACGATGCGCCCCAAGTACATCACCAGCACCTGCTGCGCCAGATACTCGACCGTCGCAAGGTCGTGGCTGATAAACAGGTAGCTCAGGCCATTACTGGTCTGCAGCGTCTTGAGCAATTGCAGCACTTGGGCCTGGACCGACACGTCGAGCGCCGCCGTAGGTTCATCGAGGATCAGCAGTTTTGACTCCAGCGCCAGGGCCCGGGCGATAGCGATACGCTGCAACTGGCCACCGGAGAATTCATGGGGATAGCGCTCCATGTGCTCCTCGCCCATCCCCACATTTCCCAGCAGCGTGAGAATGCGCGCGTGCAAGGCGCTACCGCGCAGACCAAAGGCAACCTTCAGCGGCTCGGCAACAATCGCCTTGATCGTCATTTTCGGGTTCAGCGAGGCGTAGGGATTCTGGAACACCATACTCAAGCTCCTGCCCCGCTCCCTGGCATCAGTGGGCAGCGGCCGACCTTCGACCAGAATTTGCCCACTATCGGCTGGCAGCAGACCGAGCAAGGTCGCGGCAACCGTACTTTTGCCACAACCGGATTCCCCCACCAGCGCGACCGTCTCACCGACCTGCACCTCCAGGCTGATGTGGTCGATGGCGGTCACCAGGCCGTCGCGGCTGGCGTAAGTCTTGTGCAGCTGATTGACACTCAGCAGTGCGGGCTGTTTGTTGTTCATAGCCGTTTACCTTTCAAAGAAGCCTCACACCTTGACCAATATGTCGTGGCAAGCTGCCCAATGCTCCTTGCCGATGACAACCCTAGGCGCAGCGTGATTGCAGCGTCCGGTGGCGCGTTCACAACGTGGGTTGAAGGCACAGCCAGCCGGGGGAGCCGCCATGTTCGGCACCTGCCCCGGGATGAAGCCCAGGGGCTGGGGTCCCTGCCCCAACTTTGGCACGGTGCCCATCAACTTCAGGGTGTAGGGGTGTGCAGGTCGTTTGAACACCTCGCCCACCGGACCGCTCTCCACCACCTCGCCGGCATACATCACCGCCACCCGGTCACAGAGCGAAGCCACTACCCCCAGGTTGTGGGTGATAAACAGAATCGCCAAGTCCTGCTCCCGTGCCAGCTTGCGCAGCAGAGCGATGATCTGCGCCTGCACGGTGACGTCCAGCGCCGTAGTCGGCTCATCGGCGATCAGCAGTTTCGGCCGACAGGCCAGCGCCATGGCAATCACCACTCGCTGCAACTGACCGCCAGACATCTGGTGCGGGTACTTGGCTAACGCCAGAGGGGGATCTGGCATGCTTACCGCTTCCAGCGAGCTCAGCGCCTCGGCGCGGATTTGTGCCTTACTCAGTTGCCGATGGCAGCCGATGACGTCGAACATCTGCCGCCCGATGGTGAAGAACGGGTTGAGCGCCTTCATCGGATTCTGGAAGATCATCGCCGCGCCACCGCCACGCAAAGCCGCTAGTTGCGATGCCGAGGCGCCGTTGACCTGTTGTCCGGCGACCCTGACACTGCCTTCCAGCCGAGCGGCTTCAGGCATCAATCCAAGGCAAGACATGGCCGTCATAGACTTGCCCGAGCCCGACTCCCCCACCAACCCGAGGATCTCACCGCGCCTTACCTTAAGGTCGATGCCGCGTACGGCCTTTACGGTCTTGAACAAACCAGGGAAAGACACCGTCAGCCCTTCCACTTCCAGCACCAGGTCTTGAGCTGCGTCGTTGTTCGAAGCGGCGAGACGCTCGATAGCAGAATATTGCAAGGATTCGTCGATCATCAGCGCGTCCCCTTCTTTGGATCGAGCACATCGCGCAGCCCGTCACCCACCAGGTTGACGGCCAGCACCAGAACAAAAATCGCCACTCCGGGAAACAGCACCGTCCAGGGATTCTCGAGCAACTGCGAGCGCGACGCCGCGGCCATCAGCCCCCATTCGATCATGGGCGGCTTGGCCCCCAGCCCGATAAAGCTCAGCGAGGCAGCGGCGAGAATGGTGTAACCAAAGTCCATGGAGCCCTGCACGATCACAGGCGTGGTGGCATTGGGCAGTACATGGCGAAGCAAAATACGGCAGTGACTGACCCCCATGGAACGGGCGGCATGGATATAGGTTTCTGACCGAACCCGTACTACCGCACCGCGCATGATCCTCGCGTACCAGGGAAACCAGGAGACAGCGAGCGCTAACATGGCGTTGGCCAATCCCGATCCCAGCGCAGCGGTGATAGCGATCGGCAACAACAGCGGCGGAAAGGCCAGAAACACATCTGATAAACGCATCAGCAGCGTATCAACTCGACCACCGAAGTAACCGGAAACAAGCCCAATCGGAATCCCGATCAGCATCGCAATCAGAGTCACGCTCACTCCGATGATCAGCGAGGTGCGTGCGCCATAAAGCACCCGTGAAAGAATGTCGCGACCAAACTCGTCGGTGCCCATCCAGTGTGCCCAGTTGGGTGCCAGCAATTTCTGGGAAAAGACAATCTTGTTCGGCTCATAAGGTGCAAGCCAGGGGGCGAAGACTGCCGCCAGGATGATCAGCAGCAACAACAGCGCGCCGAATACAAACAACTTGTTATCGCTGGCAAACGCCAGGGCCTTGATACGCCATGATGGGGCTCGCGAGGGCATGGACAGGGATACGTCTTGGATACTCATTGGACTCGCAACCTCGGATCAACAAGGTGATACAAGAGATCAACGATCAGGTTGATCGACAGATACGTCGTGGCCAGCACCAAGGTGGCGCCCATCACAGCGGGGAAATCATTCTGGGCAATTGAAAACACCACGAAGCCGCCCAGGCCAGGCCAATCGAAAATGAACTCAACAACTACCGCACCACCGAGCAGGTAACCGAAGGTCAGGCCCACCACTGTCAGGAGCGGAATCATTGTCGCCTTCAGGGCATAGGCGTAATGGATACGCCACTTGGGTACACCGTAAGAAACGGCCGTACGGATGTACTCCTCGGATAGCACCTCCACCATCATGTTTCGGGTGATCCGGGTGACAGTGGCCAAGGTCACGATGACCAAGGTGAGCACGGGTAGCGTCAGGTGTTTGATGGCGCTCCACAGTGCTACGAAATTACCGGCCAGCAGAGTGTCGATCAGGTAAAAGCCTGTCACACGCTCAAAAGGGCTATCGAGAAGAATGGAAGCATCGATACGTCCTTGCAGGGGTAGCCAGTTGAGCTTGCCGTAGAACAGTAACTGCAAGCCCATGGCCAGGATGAAAACTGGAAACGCCGTCCCGGCGATGGACCCCGCTCGTGCCACATTGTCGACCACTGAGTTCTGCCGCGCCGCTGAGATGACACCGATCGGCACCCCCAGCAGCACCACCCAGAACATCGCCAGGAATGTCAGTTCAAAAGTCGCGCCAACTCGCCTGACCACTTCCTCCACCACCGGCCGCCCGGTGCGCAGACTAGTGCCAAAATCACCTCGCAGAAGATCGCCGATGTAATTGAAGTATTGGATCGGCAGAGGCTTATCCAAGCCCAGTTTTTCCCGCGCGACGGCAATCTGCTCCACCGTGGGGTGGTTCCCCAGCATCATCTCTACCGGAGAACCGGGAAGAGCTCGGCTCAGAACGAAGGTGATGGTCAACACTCCCAAAAGAATGAAGAACATCACTATCAATCGCTGAGTTATGTACTTCGCCATTTGGAATACCCCTTGTGGCTAATAAACTTGACCCTGACTTCTTACGCCGAACATAAAACCCCCAAAAGCGGATTAACCCTTGAGGGAATAACCAGGTAAATTATCTAACTGCCCGGTTATCGATTTACATGGCAAATCAGGTGTTACACGTACAACTTCATCAAGGGCGACTAAGCATTCAGCGATTCAAGTTGTAGTAGAGAATCGCCTCATAAGCAGGATTCAGGCTCTTTTCCATACCCTTGATGTCTTTGCGGGAGACACGTATCTGCTGCACGTCGGCGTACCAGATCGCAGGAGCGTCCTTGGCCAGTAGCTGCTGGGCCTGCACGTACTTTTCAGTGGATTGGGCCCGATCACTGCCTTCTAACGCCGCCGCCTCTTCGATCAACTGATCAAAGTTTGGGTTGCTGTAGTGAGACAAATTGAATAGCGTGGTTTTCTCTGTATGGAACTCACTGAAAAGCCAATCGCTGGGTGTCGGATACGTCGGCCACCAAGCCATAGATTGCAGGTTGGGAGCGGTGTCCAGCTTCTTTGCCTTATCCCAGATCACACCCCACTCGCCGGGGAGTAACTCCACCTCAACGCCAACCTGAGACGCCGTCGCCTGGAATAGTTCAGCAGCGTTTGCATAGATGCCACTGATGTACTGCATCGAGACCTTCCAGTCCTGCTTAGGTACACCGGAGGCTTCCAACAATTGCCGGGCTTTATCCAGATCGTAAGTAGCCATAGGCACGCTGGCATGCCCCCAGATACTGGTGGGTATAGGCCCCTTGGGAACACTGCCGTAGCCATGCAAAATATCTTTGGTGACACTTTCATAGTCCCAGAGGTACTGCAGCGCCTGACGAAATGCCAGGTTGTTCGTAGGGTACTTCTGGGTATTGATCAAAAATTGAAAGTTCTTCCACGAAGGCGCAGTGCTCACCTTGATGGAGGGGTTCTCTCCCAACACCCTGAGCTGATCAAGAGGGACATCCCAAGCGACACCGGCCTCGCCATTTTTGATCATCTGGGTACGAGTGGCGGCTTCGGACACGACCTTCACGATGACCCGATCAAATTGCCCTTCTTTCCAACCTCCCCAGTAGCCATCGAATCGCTCAAGCACCACTTGCTGGCCCTGTTCGACCTGCCCAAGTTTGTAGGGACCGGTACCGATGGCGTTGGGAGCCATCATCCAGTCATGACCTTTCTCCACCGCCGCCGGGGCAATGATGTAAGCCGCATACTGACCTGCCGCGATCAGATTGGCCGGAGTGGGACTCTTAAACTTGAGCACTACCGTATCGTCAGCGAGGGCCTCGACGGCATCCAGACCGTTCCATACAAATGCAGCGCCCTGTTTCAGCTGCTTGACGTACTCAATGGACTTTTTGACGGCTGCGGCATTAAAGGCCGAACCATCATGAAATTTAACGCCGTGCCGCAGCTTGAAGGTCCAGGTCTTGCCGTTGTCGCTGCTTTCCCAGGACGTGGCGAGCCCGGGGGAAAACTCCTCAGCACTGCCTGGCGCGTTATATACAACTAGAGTCTCGTAGATATTGCCCAGTACCCGCACTTCCTCCGAAAAAGCCGAGGCAGGATCCCAATCCTTGAAAGAGGCTCGATCAGCGACAACCAAGGTATTGTTTGCCGCATACACCAAACCACTGGTCAATGGCGCAGTAATGGACAGCGCCATCAACCCCGCCATCAATGTTCTTTTGAATCTCATAGATGTTCCTCTTATTTTTATGGTGGGCGCAGCGGATCACTTCTAGAAGCAGGAACTCATTCAACTGGAATAGTTGATGTGATTGGCCGTTAACGAAACTGACATTTGAGTGGTGTATGGCATTATCGATCTGCCGCACGGCCATCTCAATTTCGCGAGCACGAATAAAAAAACGCCAAGTGACGCCCCAAAGCGTCACCTAGCGTCAATTTTAAAAAAGATTAAAACAGCGGAGGGACGAGGTTGAACTCACCTTCTGATGGATGTACCAGCAGCCGCGACCTCACCTCGTCGGGAATCTCAGGGGCATCAATCGGAAAACAGCTGCAACTGGTGAGAGCGTTACGCAGGTCGATCGATTCGCCTAGGTGCTCAAATACGATATGGGCACCAAAAGGTCGGCGGAAATTGTCACCCGAAACGCCGAGTACCAAGCCGTTGAGAAAACGGAAACGACTGCGGTAGGAGGGATAAAGCGCTGACCAGATATAGCCCCGGGACGAGAGGTACTCGCGCTCGACGATGTAAATCAGATCCGATGAGGCAAAGCAGAACCCACGATATTTATTGATGCCGAAACTGTTCAGCTGGTCATCGCCCAGCCTCATCCGCTCGTACGTTTTACTCAGGATCTTTTCGCCGGAGCGGGTCAAGCGGGTAATCGACTTGATCACCTCCCCCGGCGCGGCAGGCGACATCAAATAGACAAAGTAGTAACCCTGGTACTTCGACAACTCCTGCGCGGAGCTCGGGAAAAAATCGGCTGGTACCGCACTGTCCGGCTCTCGCGCCGTGCGTTGCCTGTTGAGCAGAGCGCGGAAGGATTCATGCTCGGAGAATATTTCCTCCTCATCCACCCCAAAAAAAGTGCAGATCTTGCGCAGGGTAAAGGACGAGGGAGTCGCTTGCGCCCCCAAATATTTGTTGAACTGCTGGCGGTTGATATCAAGGGAGCGGCACACCTTAGCCACCGACTTATAATATCCGCAGAGAAGGCGCAAGTTTTGACTGAAGTCTTGCATCGACTGGGATGAACTGGAACTGACCATAAAGAGTATTCCTAACGCCAGAATTGACAACATGCTGAACTAATCGTCGCTTGGGGTCACGGCTTCAAAAGCTCCGTGCAAGACCGTGCCTGAAAGTGGCGCAGAAGCTCGGTATTGCCAACCCGTGATCGACGCGAGCATTGAGCCCGACCATAGCGTCTCAACAAATACACAAACTTATCCAGCGATTCCTGACGCCTCGGTAGAATTACCATTGGCTGCATATTTGTAATTCGCCCCTATTACTACCCAAGATGTCACCGCTGTAGTCTTCATTAGCACCACCGGTGCGAGCGAGGCCTGGGTTGGCACGTTGCGCCAGACACCTGCATTGGTGCGGCAGCAGCCGCGCATCATTGGCTACGCATGCAACGCCATCGAGCCCATGCCAGGATGCGGCAGCGAAGCCTGTCGCTTACGCGAAAAAACTTGTAGAACACGTGATCCTACCTGGCTCGGCCCCAGCAACGCGCTCAGTCCGATGGCGGCTGCAAGCAAGTAACCCTGCCCCTGCAACAATGAAATCAGCTGGACCGACATCGCCGTCATGATCACTGCGCCTAACGCAAAAATCAGCTTGAGCAACAGGTAGATCCGCAGGTCGATTGAGAGGTTTTCATCACCCGTTGAATGGCTTTGGGCGAGTGGCCCTACGCCACGCGCCAGCACCCAGAGATAAAGCGGTGCCACGGCAATGACCAATAACACCCCATACGCCACGCACCAGCCAACGTAATCGATGACCAGCGCCACCGCGGGCCATGACGGCGTTGTGGCGAACCCTGAAATAAGCGTGACCCCGGTAATCGCAGTGCCGGCCTGCTCCCCGTATAGAGAACCTAAAGCTGCGAACAGGGCTTCATACAACCCCAGCGCCATGCCGACGCCAATCACTGCCCAAGACAAAAGAAACATCGGTAACGAGGTCGAGCTGGCCATCAGAAATAATCCGATGGCGACACCCAGGCCGCTACTGGCCAGGATGGGGCGACCGCCGTAGCGGGCGATCAGCCGACTGGTCAATGGCGCCAGCATCGCGGAAACCAGAATGCTCAGAGACAGCGCGCCATATAAACAGGTCGGCGATCGCCAGGCCCGGTTCAAAAACCGCAAGGCCCTCTCCAGACGGTGCCATGACGATACCCTGGTCCTTGCCGACGGCCAAAACGGCGACTGGACTCCGCATGACCTGCGCCGTACGGGGGCGACCATGATGCAAGCCTTGGGTGTCAGCCTGGACGTCATCGACCGCTGCCAAAACCATGTGCTGGCCGGTTCGCGGGTGAGGCGCCATTACCTACATCACGACTATGCCGAAGAGAAGAAGCGTGCCTGGAACCTGTTGGGCGATCGATTCAATGCTGTCTTGTCCTCAACCTACGAGCATCCACCAGCCGAGTCGATGATGTCTTTTCCAACGTATACCGCGACTGGATCCCTACCGCCTTCATAAGTCACTACCGGTTGGCGATTTTCTAGCAGTTGGTCAATACCAGCGCTCAGAAAGATGTCCCCAGAAGGGGACATCTTTCTGAGCGCTCGGGTTTAGAGTGGCTCAAAGACAAAATTTGTCCCCGATAACAATAAGCCGGGAGCCGCCGGACCATGCATCAGCCTCAAATCGCACCCCATCAATCTCTGTATTTTCCCTATCAGGTTTATCCTGCTTTCGTACCGTCCCCAAGCATCGTCAATCGCTCGCCCGTTGCGATTGTGGGTGCCGGACCTATTGGCCTGACGCTGGCGCTCGAACTGGCGCGCTACGGGATCAGAAGCACTGTTCTGGGCGCTCAACAGCAAGTCTGTGAAGGTAGCCGCGCAATTGTTTTCACCCGTCGATCCATGGAAATTTTCCAGCAAGTGGGGGTCTCCGGGGTGGTGTCAGAACAGGGTCTGCCCTGGCGTTTCGGCAATTCGTACTACCGCGGCCAGCGCGTTTTTCGCATGGAAGCCCCGGTCGACGAGCACGATCGTTTTGCGCCGATGACCAACTTGCAACAGCAGTACCTCGAGCAACATCTGGTAGAGGCTGCCCAGGCACAACCACTGATCGAATTGCGTTGGGGCAACAAAGTCATCGATATCGAGCAAGGCGTCGACGGTGCGGTGTTACAAGTCGATACCCCGGGCGATACCTATAGCCTGGAGGCTGATTGGGTGGTGGCCGCTGATGGCGCCCGATCCGGACTGCGCTCGTTGCTGGGGCTCAAGCTTGAAGGGGCGTCCTATGAAGGGCGGTTCGTGATTGCCGACATCCGCATCAAGCTCGACCTGCCGACTGAACGCCTGGCGTTTTTCGATCCCGCCTGGAACCCCGGCAACACCGTGTTGATGCACCGCGAGCCTGGCGATATATGGCGCATCGATTACCAGTTGCCCGTGGACGAAACGCCCGAGCAGGCGCTGCACCCCGACTCCTTGCGTGAGCGCATTGATGCGCAGTTGGCGATGCTCGGCGTCGTGAACCCGGTATGGGAGCTGGATTGGAGTTCGGTGTACTCGGCCCGGGCGCTGACCCTGGCGGAGTACATCAACGACCGCGTGATTTTCGCCGGAGACGCGGCGCACCTGTTACCGATTTTCGGCGTGCGCGGGGCCAATACCGGCTTCCAGGATTGCCACGACCTGGGCTGGAAACTGGCCCTGCACATCAAAGGCCTGGCCGGTGCCGGACTTCTGGCTTCTTACAGTGACGAACGGGTCAAGGCTGCTCGTGAAATCATTGAAGAGGCAGGCAAGAGCACGCGATTCATGGCGCCGCCTAGCCGCGGTTATCGACTGTTGCGCGATGCAGTGTTATCGCTGTCGTTGACCCGGGAGTTTGTGCGCACGCTCTATCACTGGCGGACTTCAAGGGCTCACGATTATGCCGATTCGCAACTCAACGCGGTGAACGACGATAATCAATTGTTTACCGGCGGGCCGCGCAACGGTGCACCGTTGCTGAATGTACGTCTGGCAGAGCAGCACTATCTCTTCGATGAGTTGGCGCCCGCTTATCATTTGATTTGCTTCACTGACGCGGCGGCACTCGATGTCGAAGTCGTTGCACAAGTCCAGGCTCGGCGCCGCCAGGGACTGCCGATACAAGTGATCGCGATCGCCATGAATGGAGTCCTGCAGGTGCAACACGCCGACCTGACCCTGACCGATTGCGACAATCTGTTCAGCACGCGTTACGGCGTGCAGCACGCAGGCGCCGCCTATCTGGCGCGCCCGGACCAGCATGTCTGCGCGCGCTGGTTGCATCTGGATGGCGAGCGTTTGCGCCATGGATTGAACCAGGCCCTTGGCCACAACGGGAGTGACCGCCCATGAGCCAGTCAATGAACGTAACAGACCTCGAACGCGCCTATGACCGACTTGCCGAGGCAATTGATCGTACGGGTAACGACAGCGAGTTGTTTCTGGTCAAGCTGGCACTACTGGCGGCCGAGGCACTGAACGATGCCGAGCGCTT
Organism: Pseudomonas sp. IT-P4; assembly: GCF_949767755.1. Lineage (NCBI taxonomy): Bacteria > Pseudomonadati > Pseudomonadota > Gammaproteobacteria > Pseudomonadales > Pseudomonadaceae > Pseudomonas > Pseudomonas sp. IT-P4. Next base: position 61,474 of record NZ_CATKPX010000078.1, read on the forward strand.
CGACGCACTGATCAGATGCGCCGGACAAGACCTGTAAAGCTTCGCGCCAGCCAATAATTACAAGAACAGGATCACCCCTATGCCATCCCGTCCTGCTGTGCCCCCTGGCGTGGAGGCCGGCGCTCAGCCGTCGGTCATTGCCAAGGTTTCGAAACGCCTGCTGTGGTTTCTGTTCATCTGCTTCGTTTTTTCATTTCTGGACCGTATCAACATCGGCTTCGCCGGGCTGACGATGATGGACGATTTGGGTTTGAGTAGTACCCAGTTCGGTATGGCAACGACGATTTTTTACCTGGCCTACATCGCCTGCGGCATCCCCAGCAACATGGCCCTGGCGAAACTCGGCGCCCGTCGCTGGATTGGCAGCCTGATGATTGCCTGGGGACTCGCGTCGACAGCCACCCTGTTTGCGCATGACGCGGCCAGCCTGTATTGGTTGCGTGCGTTGGTTGGTATCACCGAGGCAGGATTTCTGCCCGGTGTGCTGTTGTACATGACGTTCTGGTTTCCGGCAGCGTACCGGGCTCGTGCCAATGCGCTGTTCATGATCGCCATGCCGTTTACCGCGGGCTTTGGCTCAATCTTGTCCGGCGCCATTTTGGGGCTGGATGGCCACTGGGGCCTGGCAGGCTGGCAATGGCTGTTTTTTCTTGAAGGACTACCCAGCGTCGTACTCGGTCTGGCGGTGTACGGTTATCTGGATGATCAGCCGCGCAAGGCACAGTGGTTGAGCGACGATGAGAAGCTGCAGTTGGCCAAGTTGATCGAGCGTGACCGTCAGGCACCGTCCCCTCACGCTCACTGGGGACGTGAGTTGCTGTCGCCATCGGTGATTCTGTTCTGTCTGGTGTACTTTTGCCTGGTCAACACCTTGGCGATGATCGCAGTCTGGACGCCGTTGATCGTCAAGAGCTTCAGCACCGGCCAGAGCAATACGCTGATCGGATTGTTGTCGGCAATTCCGCAAATATGCACCATCATTGGCATGATCCTCTGGGGCCGACACTCGGACCTGACCCAAGAGCGGCGTTGGCACCTGGCGCTTCCAATGCTGCTGGCTGCAATAGGCTGGTGTTGCACGGCCTTGTCGAGTGAGCCGATCGTGCAGCTGGCCGGGGTCTGCATGGCGGCGACGGGTTCCTATACGGCCATGTCGATTTTCTGGACCCTGCCGGATCGCTCATTGAGTTTTCAAGCCAGGGCGGTGGGCATCGCGGTGATCAATGCAGTGGGTAATCTGGGGTCTGCCCTTAACCCCTTAGTGGTCGGCTGGCTGAAAGACCTTACCCATACCTATACCGCCGGTTGTCTGTACGCGGCGCTGCTGTTACTGGTGGCTGCAATGCTGGTACGCACACTACCCCACGAACGCCAACCTTCATCACCTGAACTCATCCCCGAATGAACCACTGGCTGCTTACCAACGTTTACCATCAGAGCCCATTGACGACGGGGGAAATTGCTCATCTATTGGCTCGGGTAGGCGAGGACTGCCGAACCTGGTTGGCGGCAGAGTTACTGACCCTGGTACGGGGTGAAATGCCGCTGGCTCAATGTACAATTTTCGCTTATCCGCAAGGCCAGGAGCCGCAGGTGTTGTCGTGCTCCGATCAGGCAAGACTTGTGCAGATATCGCGCATTTCCCGGGACTACGTCGAGCGTTTTCACAGCCTGGACGGCAACCGCCAAGCGATGCTCGACCATCGGGCAAAATACGGCGGCGCGCGAATCCTGGCTCAGCTTCAATCAGTTGAAGACATCACCCATCGTGACTATCGGCGGGTCTGCTACGAGCAACCACAAATATCTCAGCGCATGGCCTTGCTCAATCATCAGGAAGAAGGCGGGGCCTGGCTGTCGATCAACTTCTATCGAGGTCGTGAGCACGGCAATTTTAATCAGCGCGAGATTGAATTTATCGAATCGGTTGCGCCGTTACTGATTCAAGTCACGCGATTGCACTATCGCGCTTTTATCGAAGCCAATCAGATGCCGTCCTTGTTAAGTCAACGCGTCGAGTTACTCTTTCCTGAACTGACTCGTCGGGACCGTGAACTGCTCAGGCATTTGCTCAGTGGCCTGGGGGCGGAAGACATTGCGCCCCTGATGGGCATCCAGCGCTCAAGCGCCGCTACCTACATCAAGCGACTTTATCGAAAGGTGGGAGTCAGCGGACATCGAGAATTGCTGGGGTTGGTAGTGAGAGGTCGTTGGTCCTGAACAGGCGTTGATTACTGAGCATTGGCGAACAACCGCGAGCAGAGCATCTTTCATTCACCGCTAGCCAAGGTGGCTATTGCGACTTCGTAACTTGCGTGGCAAACGTTCAGGTATTTGAACAACAAAATTCGCTGGGATCAGCCACATCGGAATTGAGACAACTGCGCTATTTCGTAAAAATCATCGAGCTTCGCAGCCTGGGGCGTGCGGTACTTGAACTGGACATTGGTGTGTCAGCCCTCAGTCAAAAAATCTACAAGCTGGAAAGCGAACTGTGCACCCGCCTCCTGAATCGAACCTCCTCCGGTGTGACGCCCACTAGCGCCGGATTCGCGTTTTTACACCCATGCCCAGTTGACGGGCGAATGAGCGATTGTGTCAGCGTCGGCTTACCGCTGACTACCGCAACGGTGCTTGCGTTGCCGTTGATTAACGCAATGCGTGGGCGTTATCCGGACATACAACTGCACTTGGTGGAAATGCTTTCTGGCCACTCGACGGCGCAGCTCAACGCACGGCTAATTGATCTGGCCAGCCTGTTCCAGCTCGAAGGAGGTATACGCTGGAGCGTAACTCGCTACTGGATGAAAATACTTACGTGCGGAAGTGACCGACCGCTGCATTCAACTCCTGATCCACTTGCTGGAGTTCGAGCGTCAACTGCTGCAATTTCACACTTTCTTGGGCGCTTTCCTCTGCCACCTCGCGCACCCGCACTATGTTCTGGCTCGCCTGTTGTGCCAAAACTTGTTGTTGCTCCGCTGCAGCCGAGATTTGTTTGTTCATCTGCTCAATGCTTGATACCGCGCGGGTAATACGCGTCAATGCCTGAGATGCCTGACCAGCAAGGATCACTGTTTCTCCTGTTAGTACATGACTCCCTTGAAGCCGCTCAGTTGCCTGATGGGCAACCCCACGCAGTCGACTGATCAAGCCTTCGATTTCCGCAGTAGAACGCTGTGTGCGGCGCGCCAATCCACGCACTTCGTCAGCAACTACCGCGAATCCACGACCATGCTCACCCGCTCGCGCAGCTTCTATGGCCGCATTTAATGCCAGTAAATTTGTCTGCTCTGCTACAGCCTTAATAACGTCAAGTACACCGCCTATGGCGGTACTTTCCAGCAGCAAAGATTGCATGGCATCAGTGCAGCCGGTCATTTCCAAAGCTAATTGATCGATCTTGGAACCCGCTTGGCGTGCCAAATCGTCACCTTCGCGCGCCTGGCCATCGGCAAGAGTGACAGCAGCACTAGCCTCCTTGACATTATGCGCAACTTCGCTGGCCATCGCGGTCATTTGCTGCATTGCGGTTGCGGCGATTTCAGTCTCCAGTCGTTGTCTTTCAACACCCCGGCTGCTGCGCTGAATGACTTCTGCCAGACTCCCTGCCGTTCCATTGAGCAGGCCTACCCCGGAACCAATTCGACCCACCAAGCCTCTCAAACTACCTAGCATGCCATTGACCGTATCCAATAGCTGCCCAAGCTCATCATGGCGACCGCTACTACCGTCAAGCGCACAATTCAGGTCGCCTGCAGCAACCTGTTGCGCCAAATGAACAACCCGACGTAAAGGCTGCAGTATCAAGTGGCGTATTAATAGACTGGCGCCAACACCCAACGCTAATGCCAGCAGGCTGATAAGGCCAAGCTGAAGGAATGCGCTGCGACTATCGCGTTGAATCGCCTGGCTCTGAAATTGGTTGGCCTTATCCAGCAACCCGCTGACTTGCTGGGTTTGCGTGTTCATCGCTTCGCTACTAAGTGCTATTTGCTTGCGGCTAGCAACGAACTGTTCGAAGGCTTTTCGATAATCTCCCAAAGCATTGCTTGCAGCCTGCAACGAAACCTTTTCCTGATCATCAAGATTGAGCACCTGCATTGAAGACAGCAGGTCGCTCATGCTCATCTCCCAATCGCTACGGAAGCGCTCCTCACCATCCAACGAATAATAGAGTTCGCTGTCACGGAGCTTCGCCAGCTTGTCACGCAGAGCGGTGGTCTGTTCCAGCAACAACAGTTTCCCACTGCCTGGAGAGGCTCCTTGTTCTTGTTGCTCGCTCAATGCATCCAGTTGATCGAGAAATACCAAGGTGAAGCTCTCACCCGCTGCCTGGGCGAGTGTTTGCATGCGCAAGCGAGCCTCGCGTGCTCGCTGAAGCGACTCGGCATATCTCAGGAATTGCTTTAAATAGTCGCTGGACGCATCCCGCATCGCTAACTCAGCGCTGTTTTTCTGGGGGAGATCATCAAAATGGCGAATGAGTTGGTCAATTGCACCTCGCACTTGATCCTGCGCCAGAGGAGAAAGATTTAGCGCATATTCTTTTTCCGCGATACGAGCCTGCAGGATCAACGTTTGAATCCAGTCCTCAGTACGGAGTTGTTCACCGCGCGCCCCCAACAAACTCAAAGAATGAAACGCGGCAATTCCCACCCCGAGAGTGAATAGCAGCACCAAGCCAAAACCGATCGACAGCTTGGCTCCCACCGAGAGATTACCCAGTAACCGGTTCACCAAAGACATACCCATCCCCTCTTCATGCTAGTGGTGGTGCGCCAGGGGACAGGGAAACATGTCCACTGAAGGAGTCGCTACGGGCTTCCCAACGTAGGCAGCGTCAATGGCCAGAAAAACCTGAACCAGGTCCAGGATTATCCGCGCGCTATATTCCCCCGCCGCAGTTGTTATGAAAGCCCTTGATCAACCGTAATACGCCGTGGCGCAATGATCAGGAGATGGCGCGGTGCAGACGCGGTGGATGACCTGAAGTGGGTTGTTCACTCAACGCCATGGGGTTGGCCACCTTGCTGCTGGAAGCCTCGCTCCGGGGGGTGGAAGGCAAAAGAAAGTAAGCCAGTGCCGGCAGCAGGAGAAGAGCCCCCACCATGTTCCAGACGAACATGAACGCCAGGAGAACACCCATGTCAGCCTGGAACTTGATGGGGGAAAATATCCAGGTACCAACACCTATCGCCAAAGTTATCCCTGTGAGCATTACTACCTTCCCAGTGGAGACCAACGCACGGTAGTAAGCTTCCGAGAGGCTTTTTCCTTCGCGCAAGAAACCCAGCATGATGGTCATTACATAGAGCGCGTAATCAACCCCGATACCGACACCTAGTGCGATTACCGGCAACGTCGCCACTTTTACGCCAATACCTAACCCGACCATCAATGCCTCACACAGTATCGACGTGAGCATAAGCGGAATTACGGCACACAAAGTCGCTCGCCAGGACCTGAAGGTGATGAGGCAGAGCAAAATAACCGCGCCGTACACCCAAAACAGCATTTCGCGGTTGGCCTCTTTGACCACAATGTTAGTTGCCGCCTCTATTCCTGCAGAGCCGGCAGCAAGCTGGAATTTGACTTCATCGGTGTCATTAGCCGCTGCAAAAGCTTCGACGTGATTAACCAGGCGCGAAAGGGTTTCAGCCTTATGGTCTTTGAGAAAAACGTAAAGCGTCAGCAGGCTGCAGGACTCGTTGTAAAGTCCACGTGGCGCGCTGGCGGTAATCATGTTGAGCATTGCCTGGTTGTTTTGCAGCTCGTACCACTTCGAGTTGCCCTCAGACAGGCCTACCAACATACGACGATTTAGCAGCGCCATGGAGTTGGTTGAATCTACACCGGGCAAACTACGCAACTGCCAATCTAGATCATCGACCTTGCGCAAGATGTCGTAGCGAGAGCAGGCACTCTTCGGCGTCTTCACCATTATGGCAAACAGGTCACTGCTGGCCCCGTAGCTGCGCGTCATGAAGGCATCGTCCAGATTATAACGCGAGTCTGGACGTAGCTCTGGCGCTCCCGCATCAAGATCGCCAATTGCCAGATGCAAGCTGACCATAAAGCCCAGCACAGCAGCCACCAGGCTGACAACTACGCTGATCAAGGCCCATGGTTTTCGAGTAAATAGATCAAGGAATCGCCAAAAAACGTGTCGCGCTTGACCACTCTGCTCGGCCCGTTCGCTCTTGAGGCTTAGTTCGGCTGCGCAGCGATTGACGCCGACATAGGAGAGCAGGACGGGTAGCAAAATAAGGTTGGTGAAAATCAGCACCGCAACGCCGATGCTAGCGATAATGGCCAAATCTTGAATGACTTTAATCTGAATGATCATTAACACGGCGAATCCCACCGCATCACAAAGCAGTGCAGTCAGACCGGCGAGAAACAGGCGACGAAACGTGAAGCGCGCGGCAACCACTCGGTGCATGCCGCGACCAATATCCTGCATGATGCCGTTCATTTTTTGGGCGCCATGACTCATGCCAATGGCAAACACCAGAAAGGGCACCAGGACCGAATATGGGTCAAGCTCATACCCCAGCAACGGCAGCAAACCAAGCTGCCAGACAACTGCCACTACCGAGCAAAGCACGACCAGAAATGTGCTCCGCAGGCATCGGGTGTAGCCATAGAGCACTACTGTCGTGATAGCAATGGCGGCGGCAAAGAACAGCATGATTTGCCCCAGCCCATCTATCAGGTCCCCTACCTTCTTTGCGAACCCCGTGATGTGAATGTCAATGTTGTCGCTTTGAAACTCGGCGCGAAGCGCTTCCAACTGAGCAGAAAGTTTGGCGTAGTCGAGGGGCTGCCCCTCCGGCGTGCGTGAGAGCAAAGGAATGGAAATGATGCTGGACCGCTGGTCGAAGGCTACCAGTTGGCCTATCTCGTTGGACAACTGCACATTGCTTCGTAACTCAGCGAGGGATGCGGGGCTGCCGTCGTACTTGTCAGGAATGACCGGTCCACCATCAAGCCCATCCTCCGTCACCGAAACCCAGCGTGTGGAAGGCGTCCATAGCGACTTCATGTACACGCGGTCCACGCCTGGCAGCAAAAAGATACGATCGTTCATGGACTGCAAAGTACGCAGGTAATCAGTGTCGTAGATATCCCCCTTCTTGTTTGCAACCGCGATACGCACCGTATTACCGAGTCCGGAGAGCTCCTTTTGATTGGCTAGATAATTGGCAATATAGGGATGACCAGTCGGGATCATCTTCTCGAAACTAGCGTTCAATCCCAGTCGAGTGGATTGCCAGCCGAGCAGGACCGTCGTCAGCAGACATAGCAGAAGCACCCAGTGGCGATGGTTGAATAGAGCACGCTCAACCAAGGTCCCTGACCTTGGATCAAATATGCCTGACTCAGGCAGGGAAGGATGACGAGCGGAATTCATATGCTCACTCCGAAACTTCAGTGGCGGGATGTGAAAAACGTGACAAACCAGCAAAACCGGAGGTAATCAGACTACCGTCGACCGCCTCAACAATGCTGCTCACGGGAATTCCCAGCGGATTGCCCACCGGGTTAAGTGCTAAACCATTTGAGGTGGAGCTACTGAACACATCACCTGTTTGATTGGCTAGCAATACACTTCCATCTGGCAATCGAGCGGAACTACTGATTGAACTCGGCCTAGACACCTTCAATTGATTAAAGCTGGCACCATCATCAGATGACAAATAGGCATGGCCTTTAAGTCCCGCGATCAGCAGAGCTCCGTCACCCCGTACATTCGCAGTGAAAAAGCTACCGTTATATGGGCTTGGCAATTGCGTGAAAGACTTTCCGTCATCTGTTGAGCGAGCTACATAACCTTGTTCACCGGCAAGGAACCAAAGGTGGTCTTTCCGAGCGATCGCGTAGATGTGCACAAGCGACGGATTTTCGATGCTGCCTATCAGCGATTGCCATGTTGCCCCACCATCCTGAGTAGAAAAAACCATTCCGTAAGAGCCGGCTACGAGGCCGTGGCTGGCATCAAGAAAATGCAGCGCCAGGAATGGTTTATCCGGCCCATCTGCTACCAGGCGTTCGGCATTGGAAATGCGCATATCAGCCGCGTCGGCAGCGACTCCATTAGCCTTTATATCTTGAGCTGCCTTTAACTCAATCTCTGCAGCCTGTATACCCGTAAGCTGGAGGCTCCAGCGCTCACCACCGTCAGCAGTGGCCAACACTGTGCCACCGTGTCCGACCGCCCAGCCATGTTCGTCATCGATGAACTGAACCGCAACCAGACTGACTGAGACCGGTACCTGCACCTGTCTCCAGGACTGGCCATTGTCATCGGAAAGTACAATGACGCCTCTTTCACCAACCGCAATCAGTCGATCACCAGCACGTGCCAAATCAATCAAAACAGCATGAGCGGGTGTGGCGATTTGCATCGCCGATGAGCTCAGGACAGAGCCTACGGCTCCACCCTCAGCACAAGCAAGCGAAGCTAAAGCAGACAAAGCCAAAGCTAACGCCAAGGCACTTAAACGACTGTTTATTATCATTTTTATTATCTCTTGAACCGCGTGTCGCAAAAGCACCGACAACTGAGATTGTCGGTGCTTTTCAGAGAGTCTTAGCGTTAACGCACACCCTGACCCGCCATTACTGTTGGCGAGAAGTCAGACTTCTTGAAACGCTCGACAATCCCCCATTGCGAGGACTGTCCAGTGAGCAGGTCAAGTACAAACCAAGTACCGGACATAAAGTCATAGAACCCCGACGAGACAGAAGCCTGGGCAGGAATATCTGGCATGACTGCCGGTAGCGCCCACAGCGTTTTGGCCAATTGACCACTTGCATCCCAACGATCGCCCAACAGCGCTTGCCAGGTATCTTCATCCAGGTAGTAACGGCTCTTAACCATTTGATGGCGCTCGCCAGGCTTCAGATTTGCCTCGACAACCCACACACGATGCAGTTCCCAGCGCAAGACGTCTGGATTAAGATGCCGCTTACCAAGTACGTCTTCCGGTTTGCCTGCGGTAAAGAATTTATTGGTGTTATAGGGAATATAAAGTTCCTTTTTACCTACTAACTTCCAATTGAACCGGTTGAGCCGCCCTTTATAAACGGACAGTTCATCATAGGCCATCACGCCTGCTGTTGAAGGCGCTGGCGTGTCGCAGCAGGAGTTAGGTACCTTGCGCACTCGCCGTTGGCCGGCAAGGTAGATATGCGTCTGTGATTTATCGGCATTGAGATTGGCCCGATCCATCGCCTGCTCACCAGCACGAATCGGTGGGCCAATATTAAGCAGGCGAATCATCCAGTAATCGCCATCGAAATTCTGCGCCGAGCCATCCTGAAAGTAATACGGCATTTCTTGGATAGCCTTACCATCGGTAGTCATTACCTGTTGACCATCGGCAGTCATCAAATAAAAGCGAGCGTCCCGCGTAATGGAGGTACCGCTCCAACTCAGCAGATGGTTCCACATCGCCTCGTCACCATTTTTCGGAATCGGAAATGGGATACCGCCATAAGCCCCTTCGGGCATTGGACCCGCGCTACCCTCTACCAGCTTGGCATTAACCGCATTCTTGGCTGTATTGTCATATACCCACTGCGGAGCCGCTGCTGTTCGACGTGTTGGGTAGATATCCATTCGATAGGTGTCTGGATACCGTTTGAACATTTCTTTAACACCATCGCTCAGCTTATCTGCGTATTGAGCCATGTTCTTCGAAGTAATGCTGAACAGTGGTTTATCCGCGGCGAAAGGATCGCCACGCTTACCACCCTTCTGATAAGACGGATCAACGGTGGTATATCCACCCTCCCATGCCGGGATAGTTTTATCCGCGTTACCAGCCCGTTCAGCGCCAAAGGGGGTCAGGCTTTTGCCTAAATCATCCACTCCGGTAGCCATCGCGGACGCACTAAAAGCAATAGCACTCATTATGAAAAAATAAGCAGCACTGAATTTAATTCGAGAAATCATGTTCAAGTCCTCTTAGAAAGTGCTCTTGATAGAGAAGGCCAGGTAATCCCGATCTTTAAATGATTGCTTGTAATTAAACTGGCTGGCCTCATTGAGCGTAGTGTCAGATGGACCGTAATAATGTGTGTACGTCAAACCACAAGTGACACGATCAAGGTAGGTGGCGGTTACACCGATATTGAAATCACCACCTTTATCAGGACCGAAAGCGCCAACTACAGCCGACTTACCCATTGGGAAGTAGCTGACACCTAGCGGAACACCAAGATCGATGCCCGGGAAAACCTGACGATAAGTTGGTGTATACACCAACTTTAGCCCTACCCCGTCATCTGTAGCATTCGGATCCAGTGCTGATCGGTTTTCAGTAACCTTCAACAAACGGTTCCAGGCAATTTCACCGATCAAGCTGGCCTCATTGGATATGAAAGTTGGCTCGAGAGATGCGAGCACGTTCAAATTCACGTGGGCAGTCCGCCCGACCGCGTAAAGTGGATGATTGTCATTGTCAGCGTCTACATCTGGCAGTACGACCTGACCATTCGATACCAGGGGCATATTCCAGCGCATAGACGCTTCCCCGGCAAAGTTATACTCACCCACTGACGTGGTAAAACTTGCGCCCAGTGCGCGTATATCCTCCGGATACACCCAGAAGAACTCACCTACTTGTCCGGTTGCAAAATTAGGGGCGCCTACGCCAGGACGGAGGTACAACTGCGGGGTTTTATCATGGTATTGGATAGCATAAAGCCCGTAATCAACAGTTTCAGCTGCATAGCGTAACTGCAGGCCACCCTGTCCAGAACTCCGGGCTTTTTTGTCCTTACCATGAAAAAAGGCCGCAGGGCTGCTTGGATTACCACCGAGAAAATCAGGGAATGGCTCCCCGACAATCAGGCGCTCAGCCCCCTCTCCCATCATGTCGAGGGTGGAAAAATAGCTACCCGCCGCAGGTAATCGTGTTTCTTCCCACTCAAACTGATAGAACGCACCCAACGAAAGCGCATCAGTAAGTTGGTAGGAAGTAGACAACTGACTAACTGGTCTGGTGATTTCCTTGAACTGGGTGTTGGGTACTGAAATAGCCTTTACCACGTCCACCGGAGCCATTCCGCCAGCAATCCCGTTGGCCCCGAAAAACAGACTTTCCCCCCAAATCAGGCCATGCCGACCCAAACGAAAGGACAAAGCTCGATCCGCAACTTCACCATTCCAATAGACGAATGCATCTAATAACTCACCATCACCGCCGTGCAGATGTCGAGTGTCATCAGTGAATTCGTCATAGGCAACCGAAACCTGATTCGCGCGCGCGGGGTTGTTGTTATCGTTGTCCTTCTGGTATTCGGTGTCGAACCAGGCTGCTCCGCTTAGACGACCACCAAAATTACGGTAACCGATATCCATTTCCGAGAGCAGGTCAAAACGGTTAGAGATGAGGCCCTTATCAAAAGCACGGTCACCATCATCCTGGTTCAGGCTAACTTCGCTTTTTGAAAGCTTGCTGCTTGGGTCCTTCAGACGCCATGCAGAACTATACTTGAGGGTGTTATCCCAGCGTGCACTAAGATCATTGTCGCCCGTATCAATTTGAAATGCACTGGCACTCATCGATATCACACTCAGCGCACCGCCTGCTAGAACGCATGATAGGAACTTTGGCCGCCCTGAAGGCGACGGACATGAGTACGCAGTAGACTTTATTACACGCATATACGAACCTCTTTTGTTTTTGTATTAGGCTTCGCTAAACTTAAATTACGCTACTTAACCGCTCCTTCCGAAACGCATATACCTATCCGGGTCTCACCGAGCACCAGCGATATGACCATCCCCATTAGATTTAACAATACGGGACGTTTCGTATACTTACAGCTATCAACCCGGTCTGTCAAGCCCAGGGTGATGTGTTTTGCCTACGGATCCCTGTTGGGGGGCTGGCATACCGTGACCCTGGCAGCGTCTAAATCCGAGGATCCACCAACAGAAAGCCTTGTAAGACAGATAGTTATGATTTTTTGAGGTTTGAAAGTTTCAGCCCCTTTCCTGCCGGGTAAACAGACACGCGCAAGCGTAATCTTCACCGTTCATCTGCTAAGTGGCAACAATTACAAGACAAACGAAACGTATCGTTTAATACATATTCGTTTGTTATGTTCTGCAAGCTAACTTTCGAGAAAGTTGAAGTTTAGAGTTCAAGCTGAAAGGCATAAAATAGCGTCAGGTATCGTTTCTCTATGCCTAAGAATCGATACGTGCTGAATGGCAGATGGCGTCAAGGGCAGTAAAGCTAAATCGGCACAATGATTTTATTAAAAAAAAACGCTTGCACTAGAAGCCAAGCGTAAAATTGCAGCACCTAATTAAAATTTAAACATCCCATTGAGCATCACTGTGTCGCCTTCCGAAGTATTTCGAGCATAAACATCTTTTTGATAGCCGAGTACTACTCCAAAATCCCGACTTGCGTAACCCACTTGCGGGCCGACCTTTATGGATCTTGTTCGATTACCTACATCATCCCCGTGGGACTGGTCATCATTCAACTGAGTCGACAAATATCCACCAATACCTGCCAGCCAATTCTGGGTCAGCCGATAGTTAAATCCATAGTCTGCAACGACCTGCACTCCAGATTTATAGTCCGTCTTTGGATTTTCGTAGCTATAGTTGACACTGATCTTCGAGCTGACCTCAACTTGCGACATTGGAAACCACGTAAAGGCGTAAGCAGCATAAATTGCCTTACTATTGTTTCCTGGATTAATCAAGGCGTGTTCATCATATTTCCCCCAAGGCGCTACAAAATCCAACTCCAGATTATGAAGATAGGTTGGAGACTGCCAGCTGACCAAGGCACCGAATAATGGGTCGCCCATTCCATTCGAGGAGTCTCTACCAAATGCTCCCAATGCAGGAATATCCAGGTGACCAGCAACGTAAGGAACTGCGAGCTGCAATGAGACGTTCCCGCCAAGTAGTGTTGGCCCATCAAGCGTGTGTACTAATCTCAAAGCATGCGAGTGAACTCTTCCTTTAGCCTTTTGAAATACCTTATTTCCTTGCCCATCTCGAATCGAATCTATGGCAACGGTTTTATTGTATGTATAGGCATGGGTTTCACCTGGAGCACCTACTGCCCCACTCATGACAGTTACAATACCCAATGGATAACTGGAAGCACCTCCTTCAAGCGCCATCGAGTTGGCGGCAAGTAGCAATACACCCAAAAAAATCACCAGGCGAAAATCAGCTGGAGTCTTCATCACACGTTCCTTTCTTGTTTTTGTTTTTGGCAATGGAAATTGAAATTGAAATTGACGCAGTCAAATAACATAAGGATTTGCCAAAAATCCTATGGATGCTGCTCTTCCAGTAAAAATATTTCTTTCATCTCAGTAATTTCCAAACTCACAGGTGTCAAACGCAAGCCGGTACAGGGGCCTTTTATGCACAAACCCGAACTAATTTCAAACAACGCACCATGACCACTACAAACGATATGACTGGACTCGCTGTCGAGATATCGATTCTTGCGAACTGGCATAGTTGAACCGGGCCAATGGGGACAAGAATTTTTATAGCCATAGATATTTCCGCCGTCATTGACTAAAAATATGTCGTCGGGACCTATGCTTTCCTTTCTAAACCCCAAAGATTGGCCTGGCGCAATTTGCTCGAGATGGCAAAGCCTGCGGCGATCAGATTTTGCCATCTTCAACTTACCCCCCTTATTAATCAGGCTTGCCGCCAGGAGCCCATTTTTCACGCCATTGGAACAGGAACACCTGGGAGTTATCCATGATTGCAGGAGCTACGCGCGGCGACCAGTCATCGTCGTGCTGATCCATATCGGCGTCGTACTCGATGTGGCAGCCCAATGGGGTATTGAAGTACCAGAACCAGTTAGACCCAAACTTATGTCGCCCCGGCCCCCAATATGACTCATAACCTTTAGCTGCAAACGCATAGCCGGCTTGCAGTACTTCCTGAGGCCCCCCCATATGGAAGGTAAAGTGCTCGCATCCCTGCAAATGCGGCGGGGTTTGAATGAAGAAAAGCGTGTGGTGGTCGAAAGTACCCGCAGGACGCAGAAATGGCCCCATCCCGACAAATTTGTCGGTGAGTTTGAAGCCCAGACGATCCGCATAGAAGCGCTCGGCCTTTTCGATATCTGGAACGAAATAAACAACGTGGGAGAGCGTTCGTGGCTTGGGGGCGAGCTCGGAACTTTCATCCACACCGGTTTTGTTCGCAGGACGGTGAATATCTCCCGGCGCGTTTACGCGCTCGGCGGGCAGTTTGTGCGGCTTTCTGATCGAAACTTGAAAGCCCAGAGCGAATCCGAGATCGTCCACTAACTCCAGCGAACCATCGGCCAGAACCTTGACTTCACGCTCGCCCTCGAACTCCTTCCGGATGCTCGCGAGAGTCGCGATGTCTTTTACGCCATACATTGTCTTGCGCAACATGTTTGCGGTCGGCAAATTCCAGGCAGGGAGCGACGGATCGTCACGATGCTTGATAACTACACCAGTTCCATCCAATGCTTCAAAGCGTCCGGCCCCTACCGGCTCAAGGCCGTAATCTTCCAAGAAGCGCTCACTGAGCGCGACATCGTCAACACCAAAATACAAAGTGTCCGGTCCAAGGATGTTCATTTCAACACCTATCAAAGAATGCGTTTTTCTTATGTCAGGCCAGAACCATTGCCGGGCCTGAGATCTCTGATGCGCGCGTGAGTTTCAAATACACGTCACATGAATGGCTTGCGCTCTTCAGGCCACCATAGACCGGAAATAGGTTGTCCCATCTTGTTGCGCAGAGTTCCGACGCCATCAACGATTATTTCGACGACATCACCGGGCTGGAGCCTACGATCGAGCTCCAAAGCTGAACCACCGCCCATCGTACCCGAGCCGATTACATCGCCCGGCACGATGGCTTCACCAAGGCTAGCCCAGGCAATCAGCTCGCCAATTGTCCAAAGTTTGTTGGAGCTGTCACCCTTACCCCAAGTCTCGCCATTGACGCGGACTTCCATGCCGATCCGGTCCAAATCTTTGAATTCATCGACGGTGGTAATCCAAGGCCCGATACCGTAGGCGAAGTCTTTACACTTGGTGGGACCCATCCCAATTGGCATTTCGACCGCCTGACAATCGCGGGCACTAAAGTCATTGAAGATGGTGATACCGAACAGGTGATCAAGCGCGTTTTCAGGGCGCAGACTTTCTCCACGCTTTCCGATGACGTAACCAAGCTCCAGTTCGTAGTCCATGTGCTGGATGTATCCTGGCCACGGAACTTCCGCTTCATGCCCAATCACCGTATGCGGCGTACCTTTGAAATAGCCGGGCACCTTCAGAAGATTTGGAGTGGGCGGCTGGCCAATTTTTTCATGGAAGCCTTTGATGTGGCCCACGAATGTCAGTCCATCTCGCACCACAGAAGGATCCGAGGCTGGCAACCACTGCACGCTATCGAATGAGATTGAATGTGCATCTGGCCGCTTAGCATTGATCTTTTCTGCTGCCTCGATAAACGGCGTGCCCAATGCAATTGCCGCCGACATGCTGCCAGGGAAAACAGCATTTGCGTATTGCAGAGCGCTTTCCCGGGAAGAACCGCCCTTGACCAACTGCTCATGGAGCGCGCGCTTCAGGTCGATGACCCGATGCTCCTCTGGAACTACCAGCACCAAGCGGGCTTCCGCACCGTCGGGCCCGTTAACAGAAATTCGGCCTAGCTTCATGTGATTTCCCTCTTTTTATTGACTTGAACGAGCCTGAATCAGCTTTGCAAGACCCAAAGCTAAACGACACGCACCGTTTTGTAAAGGGCAAAAATCGGTACAATTTAGAAGATTTCGCTGATACGCCAAGCCGTGGCGTAGACAGATCAGCAGGAGCCGGGAACTGAAGCAGTCGGATTGATAATTTTGGCAGACAACAAATATACTAATCGTATCGTTTTGTTTCGTTTATAAGTTCGTGCAATGAATCATTGTCAGACCATCTCAAGACCGCAGCGCCAAGGAACACATCAATGCAGGTTAAGAAAACCTCAATGCCTACTGGACGCCCCCGTAGTGAAGCGACACGCCGACTGATCCTGGATGCTGCTATCAGCCTCCTCCAGGACAAATCGATTCAAGCAATCTCTATCGAAGCGATAGCACGAGAGGCAGGAGTGAGTAAGGCGACCATTTATCGATGGTGGGAATCCAAGGCTTCCGTCGTGATCGATGCGTTTATCGAGCAACACTTGGTTAAAACAACGCTTCCTCGAGGCATGCGCCCACGCGAGGCCATAACGCACCATTTCCGTTCTTTCGTAACGCAGTATTCAGGATGGCCCGGCCGGCTCGTCGCTCAAATTGTTGCTGAAGGTCAATCTGATCCAACCATCCATCGCGTCTTCCGTGAGCGATTTCATTACGGTCGAAGAGCAGTCGTCAGAGAGATGCTTGAAGAGTGGAAAAACAGCGGCGACATTTCAAAAGGTGCAGATGTCGAAGTACTCATGGATTTGATCTATGGGCCGGTTTATATGCGCCTGATGATAGGTCATGCCCCTCTGGACGAGTCCTTTGCTGAATCACATATCAATTACATATGCAAATTGCTGGGCTCTAGATCCTGAAAATCGCGATGATTACCATACTAAAAAGCCGGCCTTATGGCCGGCTTGTGTATTTCACAATACAGGGTGGGCCGTCTCTGGATGACCCTTATGAATACCGAATTAGAAAGCAGTATTTGTCTTTCCTTTCAACGCGAGTATTTCCCTTGCCTCTTGAGGTGTAGCAATTTCAAACCCCAACTGTTCCACGATACTTCGGATTTTCCGCACTTGTGCGGCATTAGAAACCGCCAACTCACCGCGCCCGATGTACAAGCTATCTTCAAGACCCACTCTGACGTTGCCGCCCATAATGGCCGCGAGAGTCGCTAGCGACATCTGGTCTTTACCTGCGCCCAATACTGACCAGTGATACTGATCACCAAATAGACGATCTGCGGTTCGCTTCTGATGCATCACATCTTCGATATGAGCCCCCATGGCACCACGCAATCCAAAAATTGTCTGGATGAACAATGGCGGCTTAACCAGTCCTTTATCCAGGAAATACTTCAGCGTGTACAAGTGGCTGACGTCGTAACACTCGAACTCAAAGCGGGTACCGGTATCACCAATGGTTCGCAGGATCCATTCGATATCGGAAAAAGTATTGCGGAAGACCAGATCCTTTGTGGCATTAAGATGCTCCACTTCCCAGCTGTAACGCCACTCTCGATCCTTGCTGGCCATTTCGGAAAGGTTGAGGTTTATAGACCCCATGTTCAGGGAGCACATTTCCGGCTGTAGCGCTACACCCGCCGCCGCACGCTCGCTAATTGCCATTCCCGGGCCACCACCGCCCGTAGAAATGTTCACGATGGCATCCGTTTCGGCCTTAATTCTCGAGACGAATTGACGAAAGATTTCAGGGTCGCCAGTGGGACGACCATCCTCAGGGTTTCGGGCGTGAAGATGAACGATCGCCGCTCCCGCTTTTACCGCTTCGATCGCCTGATCGCCAATCTCCTGAGGAGTAACCGGGAGATGAGGAGACATCGACGGCGTATGTGCCCCGCCCGTGATAGCGGCGGTTATTATAATTTTTCTCACAGTTCTTCTCCTTCTTTCAGCGCTAACAGGACGAACAGCATTCGACAGTTACGCCCGGAACGATTCGACCAACTGTGGTTGGTTGCGCGCTGTACCAGTACGTCTCCTGGCCGCATAACGGTCTCACCGTGATCCATCATCGCGACAATCTCGCCCTCGAGTACCACGGCGTAATCAAGGGATTGCGTTTTGTGGAACCAGAAATGTCGAGGCTTTTTCTTGTCGCGCACACCTTCACTATCAAGAAATTCGACCAACTTTTCCTGGTCATAAACTTCATCTGGCGGGAAGTCGACTATTCGA
Organism: Pseudomonas sp. IT-P4; assembly: GCF_949767755.1. Lineage (NCBI taxonomy): Bacteria > Pseudomonadati > Pseudomonadota > Gammaproteobacteria > Pseudomonadales > Pseudomonadaceae > Pseudomonas > Pseudomonas sp. IT-P4. Next base: position 79,418 of record NZ_CATKPX010000078.1, read on the forward strand.
AGAAGCGAACCCTCATCAGAATGAAAACCAAATTTGTGTCCGGCTGGCGCTGGATCCAAACCGCCCGCACGCCCAACACCCGTTGCCCAGACGACCTGTGCAACCGGCTTACCAGCTTGTGCCAGAACATTTGGTGTATTGGCGTCACTGGTGATAATCGACTCACCAGCTTCGTTGTGACCAGTGACAATCCTCCGTACTGGCTTATAAGCCACTTCGGTAATGTTATTCATCATGCAACCTCAAAAACGGTTCGTTTAGTTTCGTTATTAATCAAATTTTTTGAGTCATACCGCCTTTAGGCGACTCACTGGCATAACCACAAATGTTGCTGACGAACTGGCGATCAGCACTTCTCGCTGAGGGTCATGAAGTTCGGCCCTGGCGAACGCAATTTGACGACCCACACGTTCAACTGTTGCCTTTGCTTTCAACAACGATGGCTTCGCAGCCGCCTGCATATTCACCGTAATGCTGGTAGTGGCACAGGTTTGCCCACAGGGCAGCGTGCTGAGTACTGCAAAAGCCATGGCATAGTCGAGCATGGTCATCAATGTGCCACCGGATACAACGCCATTTCCCTGAAGGGATGTTAATGGCGCTTCGAAACTAAGTTCGACAATGCCAAGGCCGCCATTAATCAACCTCGCGCCAAGTGCACTTAATCCAGCAGTCAATTCAAACGGGATGTCAAATTGGGCCTCTGAAATAGCACGCTCCAAAAAAGCTCGGTCTGGGTTGTCAATGATTTTTTGCACAAGACGTTACCTCAACCTGAATGACTGATGCAGTTCTGCCGTTGCGCACCCAGTCCGGCAATTGTGCCAACCATAATGTCGCCGTCGCGCAAGAAACGATTGTAATGAGTTCCATTACCTGCAGGGGAGCCTGTACAAATCACATCGCCGGGCAATAGCTTTGCGTACTTCGAGATGTATGCGATTTGTTGTTCAATCCCAAAAAGCATATCTGCCGTCGTCTCATCCTGCATTGTTTTGCCGGACACTGTCAGTTGCATCGAGAGGTTGTGGGGATCTTCAACGAACTGCTTGGGAACCAGATACGGACCAAGCGGAAGAAAGCCTGGCTGCCCTTTCGATCTGAGCCAGTCAGTACCGAGCATCTTGTAATCAGTGCGTGGAATGAGGTCGCGAGCCGAAATGTCATTAACGATTGTGTAACCGGCTACATAATCCATGGCATCTTCCACACGGATATTGTACCCCTCCTTGCCTATCACTACGGCCAACTCAAGCTCCCAGTCAGGCTTGCTGGTAGTGGGAGGAAGAACCAAGTCGTCATAGGCTCCCGAAATGGCAGAGACGGGCTTGGTGAATACATAGGGTTCTCCATTAGCGACCCTGTCATCCATCATGTCTTCAGCCCAAGTCCTCAATTCTTCCTTGCTTAGCCCTTCTGGACCGACATTTGAATCGACGGTCAAATCCACTACATGCTTTCGATAGTTTGCGCCTGTGCAGAACACTTGACGCGGCAGATCAACTGCAGGGCGAAACGTGAGTTGATTTTCATCATACCAGGACGACGTAATGACTTTATTGACAATCGATTCGAGCGCGGCGTAACTGGCATCCCAGTTTTCAAGTAGCGACAGCACACTTTTTTCTCGGAGAATATCAACTCCGAACTCCTCAGCCACGCGACTGACTGGGATAACCTTTGCGTCAATAACCAGGCCAGCAAAGCGTTGCTGTGGATTGGCTTTTAAAGAAAATGTACCGAGCGAGAACTTCTTCAAGTGTACCTCCGAATTATTGTAAGAATGAGCCGTCGACAATTTGCTCATAGGTAAAATCCGCGCCGGGCAACCCTAGCAAAGCCCTCTGCCCAATAAGAAGCTCAAGACCCTCGCGAGAAGGCATCAGCGTTTCAGGAAATGTATTCACCATTGCTTTTACTGCTTCGACAGGCATGCCAAGCAGCTCCAAAGCCTCTGTCAGCTTTACCGTGTCGCCAGGCATGGTCGTAAGTGTTGCGCTGAGGATGCGTACCCACGCTTTCAGGGCGTCATTCGCCTGACTCGCCGACTTCCTCACGACCAGTCCTTGGCCAGGAAAATTGGTAAATACACCCTGAATCGTTGCAATAGTCTTGAGTCCCCGCTGAACCGCCATGGTGTCGAACGGAGGCCCGAGCAAGGTCGCATCACCCTCCCCCGCAACAAGAGCCGCAAACCGCTCACGCACCCCGCCAACGGGTGTCAGGCGATAATCGTCGGCGCGGAGCCCTGCTTCCTTGAGTAGCGCTCGAAGGGCAATGACAAAACCGTTCTCGGGGGCGTCCACCAGAATGTTGGCACCGCGCAAATCTGCAGGAGCGGATAGGGCCGAGGAACCGACCAGTTGTAACGGCGTGGTGGTTTCAATCTGAGCAATCACCACGAAGTCTTGTGGACCTTGCCGGCGGTTCCAGTGCAAAACGTTGTCGATTGACGTTACGACCGCGTCGACCTCTCCTGCACAGAGTGACGAGTACTGCTCATCAGACGATTGAGTCATCGAAGACTCGATACGCAAATCCGCCGGCGTTTGCCACGAGGCTGATACCGCAATAGCAGGAGGGACAAACCACATCACTCGAAGAGAGTCGTTGGACATTTTTTATTCTCGTTGAAATTACCCCATATATAAAACTATACGTACCGTATTGTCAACGAGGCGACCATCGCTTGATTAAGCCGTCAGAAGGGGGGTATTACAGGTCTAACACCATACGAGGTGTCTTGCTTCCCGAGCAGCAGACAAAGAGCGTCTTGCCTGCCTGCTTTTCCGCCTCGCTCAGAATTGAATCGCGATGGTCTGGCGTGCCCTCCAGCACCCGCACTTCACAAGCACCACAGATGCCTTCGCGACAGGAATGCATCATCTCAACACCGTTTTCAATCAGCGCATCGAGTATGCTTTTGCCCTGCTCCATCCTGAGAGTCTTCCCGGTCCTCGCCAGTACGATCTCATACCCACCCGACGTCGCGGCTTCCTGCAGCGGTATAAAGCTCTCGAAGTGAACCCTGCCATCAGAGATGGACAGCGCCTTTGCTTGCTCGGAATAGACCTGAATCATCCCAGCCGGCCCACAACAATAGTAATGTCGGGTTCCATCATCACCACGGAAAACCTCCTGAATGTGAGCGACGGTAGCCTCCACGTCGTACCCCAACAGCAACTGGACCTTGTCCTGGGTGATGTGGCCTTGCATCGCGTCGATCAACGCGGCGTGGTTAACACTACGAGCGAAGTAATGCAGCTCCCAGTCCATTTTTTTGCTATTCAAGTACTGCGCCATACACCAAAGCGGCGTAACCCCTATCCCACCCGCGATCAGCACAGAACGGTGCTCGCCTTCAGCAAGGGGGAACAGGTTTCTTGGCTCACTGACCTGCAACCTGTCCCCAGGACGCAAGCGTTCGTGAATCATGATCGATCCACCACGACTTTTAGGGTCTTTGGCTACCGCTATGACGTAACGATTTCTCTCGGAAGGATCGTTCAGCAAGGAGTAACTACGCAGAGGAATACCCTCTGCAATGACGTCAATGTGCGCCCCTGGAGTAAATGCAGGAAGCGTCACACCCTCCAGCCCTTTTAGCTCATACGCCAGTACCCCATCTGCCTCATGGGTGACTGATTTGATGTACACCTGGAATGTGTTTGGCATTTCGCAACCTAGCCCGAACCATGGATTGTTAGTGGCGCGTTCGGCCGCCAGCTCATCGAGCTGACGGCCTGACGGGCTCAGAGATAAGTCATTCTGCGTTCTTGACGCTTCTGCTCCGTGTAGTCCTGAATGACGGTCCCAACAGGAATCATGTCAGCCAACGCTCTCAATGAACGGTAGTCGCTCGCCTGCGCCTGGACGCTGTCTTCATTGGCTTCCGATTGACGAATCCGCTCCATCAATTCACGCCGTAAACGGACAATTGCGAGATCCCCGCTACCCAGGAACTCTCGCGTCCGATCGACAATGGGAATGCTCTCGGCAACGGCGTAATCCTCAAAAATAACGCCCGGAACGCCTGTCCAGCTCCGACCGGCACGCATTGCTTCGCGATCTTGCCCATAGTTGAGAAGACCTTGGCGGGACGCTGCGAAGTTGTCGTCGGATTCATCAGTACCATCCAGCGCGAAATCCGGGAGGTTTTCATCGATAGGTTGGCGCGAATCCCAATAGACATACCACTGAAGACTGCGCGTATTGTTAACCGGCACTACGATGATCAGAAATCCCGCTTCTTGTTCGGTGGTACCAATGAACGCGCTCGCCGGTGCTACAAACTCGGTCACCCGAAGGTAGTCCTGCTCCTGACCCGTGGTGCGCAACGAATACGACCGTAAGCCATACGGCTTGCTCTCGAGCGTGTACTTGGGGGTGTCGTTGCCAGTGACGAGCTGGAGCCCGGCCTGGGGAAGCTCCGGGTTCGCCGTGGTGTCATGGTGCAGCAGTCCGATATGGGCCGAGTCCATTAACGTTTCGACGTTTTGCAACCAGTTCGCTTCGTTATAGGAAGCCCGCGGTCTGGCGTGCTTACGATCAAAATAGGTGAATGCATAATCAGTGAAGGCCGGCGCTTCGCCCTCACCCAAGTACACCCACACAATACCGCCACCCTCTCGCACCTCGAACCCTTGCCCCTTTACCTTTTTGCAAAAAGCCTGGTCCTTCTCGGTTGGCATTTTGGTGCAGTTGCCCTGCGTGTCAAAACTCCAGCCGTGGAAGATGCAAGTCAGGCGGTTACCTTCATTTCTACCGAGCGCGAGCGAAACGCCGCGATGGGGACATGCCTCATGGAGGAATCCGACATGACCATCATCCGCGCGAAAGGCGACATATTTTTCGCATAGCAATTCGACACGTTGTGGCGTTCCTCCCGGCTCAAGCGCCTCACTGCGCAGCGCAGGAATCCATTGTCTTTTCCAATACCTGTGCAGAGGTGTGCCAGGGGAAACGTCCGTCAGCAGGCGGTTCTGTTCAGCGGTCAGCATAGCGAGCCCCGTTCTTGTTTTTTAGAAGAGCCGCAGCTAGGCGGCCAAAACTATCTTAAAAACAAAGTATCTCAGTCTTTAAGATAGTTTTAGGCTATTCTCGCTTTTAGAGCTCGTCAAGAAAATTCGTTAGCATGTTAACGCTTTGCCGTGAGCGCTCCGTCGACTCCCGTGCACTGAGGTTCATCGCCTCAATGACAGCCCTGGCAGCGCCATAGCTGCAGGGCACACCCGGTTCACACTGAGGTATGATCACCTCAAAGCCACCTGATGGATTTTGCATGAGCGATTTATTGTTTCCTGCCGCCAGCCCTGAGGCCGTTGCGCAAGCATGGCGTAACGAACGTCCGGATCTGGATCACCTTGGATTGGCGATTACACTCCGAATCCGAAGCCTCGCCATGTTGATCGATCACCACATAGAGGTAATCGCGGACGACCTTGAACTGGGGATGAAGGATCTCATGCTGCTGTTCGCTTTACGGCGAAGCGGCCCGCCTTACTGCATGCGCCCTACCGATGTCTTTCGTCTGCTGAAGGTGACGTCGGGCGCCGCCACCTATCGAGCGGACAAATTGGTAGAACGCGGCGTCGCCAACCGTATTCCCGATCCACGTGATCGCCGAGGCCAATTGATTCAATTGAGTGAGGAAGGAATGCGTTTGGTAGATGTCGCTATCACCCGTCTGGCGGAATCGAGTTCAAAATGCCTCGATTCGCTCGATAGCAAAGAAGGTGAGCTTGATCAGATTGGCCATCTGTTGCATTCGTTGGAGGCCGGGTGGATGGAGATTACTCCCCTTAGTGAAAACCCGCTCGCACGCTCTGACGATTCTGGTCTGTGATGAGCAGTCCAAAACGGTGGATGAGTGGATGTCGCCGATTGGAAAAGCAGTCACCCCTTTCAGGGCTTGATCTTTTTAAGATCTTCGAGTAATTCGAGCAGTTTCTGCAATTTTTTCTCACCAAACTGCCGCTGGATCTCGAGGTAATTGCGCTCCATCCCTTCGCTCATCGACAAAAAGCATTCATACCCTTGCTCGGTCAGATTGAGGAAAATGCGGCGCTGATCTTCAGCCGATTTCCTGCGAATGACCAGTCCGTCGCGCTCCAGGCGCTTGAGCACACCACTCATGCTGGGCTTTAGAATACAAGCCTGATGTGCCAACTGATGACTTTCCAGTTCGCCCTGTTGGCGAAGAATTCGAATGACTCGCCACTGCTGCTCGGTCAAGTCATGATCGTTCAGACCAGGACGGAAAAACGTCATAACCGCTTCGCGAGCCTGGAGCAAAGTGAGTGTCAGGGAAGGTCTGGGATTGGGCATATTGAGTGGACTATGTGAACCAGCCAACAGCTTACGGTTGGTGCTTCAGTAGCGCAACCGGCTGGAGGTCGCCGCGCACCTGTCCCCAGAAACAACCCCGCTGCAGTCACCCTAAATACAGGTCATTAGCGAAACCCCGAATGTCGCAGGCGATACTCTCCTGGCGTCATTTGTGCGTTGCGTTGGAAAAAACGATTGAAATACGCCGGATCCCTGAAACCCAGCAGGTAGCAGATTTCATTTGCCGAGCTGCCCGTGAACAACAGCAAACGCTTGGCTTCCTGCATGACCCTTTCGAACACTAGGCGTTTGGACGGCAAATCGGCAATACGCCTACAGACATCGTTAAGCCGAGCTTCGGTAACGCCAATGGCCTGCGCATAACGGCCAAGCGCCCAGTGCTCCAGATAATGCTCTTCAATCAGTGCATTGAATCGATGAAAGATCTGCAAGTCTTCACGTCGCGTAGGCGTCGCTTCGAGAGGGTTTGCGCACAGCCTTAATACGCTGACCATGATCAGTCGAGTCAGGCTTAGCACCGCTGCGCTGTGACCGGCGGCCCCACCGTTCATCTCCCCTCGCAGCTCTTCGAATAAAAATGCCAGACGCCGCGATTCGCTTTGCTGCTCAGGCTTGAGGTGATCAAGCGCCACACAGGCTGCGGGAAGTTGCGGCCCCAATGCCAGCCCAGGATCGCTTTCGATCAATTGCCAGATCAACTGCTGGCGAACGGTGAGCACGTGGCCATCGCTGTCCGCCTCCGTCACGAAGGAATGGGGAATCGTCGGTGGGGTGAGAAAAAACATGGGGCCAGACTCGACGTACTGCTGATCATCTAGATAAACCCTCACCGTTCCGCTCTTGACGTAATGCACCTGAAAAAATCGATCGTGGCGGTGCACTGGCATGTTGCGACCAAAGAAACCCGCCAGGTTGCCGAGCTTGTCGTAATGCACTTCGCTATCGCTGTAACGCTGATCGTAGACCTGGCCGATGTTGATGTTAGGAATTGGATACCGATCGTTCATCACACATTTCTCATTTTTCTTGTCCAGACATCCCCCGCTCCCATGGTGCACTCGTTGCGAGTAAATCGCCATGAACGATAAGGCGCTTGACGATCATTAACATATTAATTATAACGATAACATGTTAACAATAATTAGGCCGGACACCTCCCGTCCCGCCACTGCCAGGAGAGAAGCATGAGCCATGCCTTGCATGACATCGCGACCGGCACCTTGCTCGGTGTAGCGCTGAACTACCAGGGATTGCTGCTGAAGCGCCTTTCTGAATTCGAGCAATCGCCGTATCAAAAGCCGCCCGTCAAACCGGTTCTGTTCATCAAGACGCCCAATACGCGCAACGTACATGGCGGCGCCGTGGTGCATCCTGGTGCAGGAATTTCATTGCAGCCTGGGCCGGCTCTGGGGGTGGTGATTGGCAAAGATGCGAGTCGAGTCAGTGCTGACGAGGCTCTGGATCATGTTGCTGGCTATACCATCGTCAACGAATTCAGCCTTCCGGAAGAGAGTTACTACCGCCCTGCCGTGAAAGCAAAATGTCGCGATGGTTTCTGTGCCATCGGCCCGGAGTTCGTACCGCGTGAACAGCTTGCCAATCCTCACGACTTGACCCTGCAACTACGAGTCAATGGCGAGCTTCGACAAGAAGACTCCACCGCAAACTTCGTACGCAAGATTCCTCAGTTGATCGCCGAAATCAGCGAGTTCATGACTTTGTATGCCGGAGATGTGTTGATCACCGGCACACCTTTGGGTCGTGTCGATGTCCTGCCTGGTGACCGCGTAGACGTAGAAATCCAAGGTCTGGGATGCCTGACCAATGTCATCGTTGCCGAGCAGGAGGGCACCGTATGAAACACGCTCGTATCCGATTCGAAAGTCAAATACATTCCGTCACGGTTGATGCAGACAACATCGTGCATCTGAGGGACGGCCGCTCCCTCGGCGAAGACCAGGTCGAGTGGCTGCCACCGGCCAATGGCACTATGTTTGCCCTCGGCCTGAACTATGCCGATCACGCTGCCGAACTCGCCTTCGCGCCGCCAACCGAACCGTTGGTGTTCGTTAAATCAACGGGCACCTATACCGGCCACAATCAGATCACCTGGAGACCTGACAACGTTGCCTACATGCACTACGAGTGCGAACTGGTTGCGGTTATCGGCAAGCCTGCGCGCAACGTCAAGCGTGAAGATGCGCTGAGCTATCTGGCGGGTTACACCGTATGCAACGACTACGCGATCCGCGATTTCCTGGAAAACTACTACCGCCCTAATTTGCGGGTAAAAAACCGTGACGCCACGACCCCGGTCGGTCCATGGATTGTCGATGTTGCAGATGTCCCCGAACCAGGCAATTTGAAACTGCGCACTTGGATCAATGGTGAGCTTCGCCAGGAAGGCTCGACCAAAGACATGATCTTCGATATCCCTTACCTGATCGAATACCTGTCCAGTTTCATGACCCTGCAGCCAGGCGACATGATCGCCACCGGTACGCCCGAAGGTCTTGCAGATGTAGTTCCGGGTGATGAGGTGATCGTGGAAGTCGAAGGCGTTGGACGCCTCGTCAATCGAATTGTCAGCGAAGCGGATTTTTTCTCCGCGCGTAAAGAGGCGTGAACATTATGATCAAACATTGGATCAATGGCCGTGAGGTCGAAAGCAAAGACACCTTCACCAACTACAATCCGGCCACCGGCGAAGCGATTGGTGAAGTGGCCAGTGGCGGTGCCGAAGAAGTCGCACAAGCGGTGGCAGCGGCCAAGGAAGCCTTTCCTAAATGGGCCAATACTCCAGCCAAAGAGCGTGCACGACTCATGCGCAAACTTGGCGAGCTGATTGAGCAAAACGTTCCTCATCTGGCCGAGCTGGAGACCTTGGACACGGGCCTGCCGATCCATCAAACCAAAAACGTGTTAATTCCGCGCGCATCGCACAACTTCGATTTTTTCGCCGAAGTCTGCACTCGCATGGACGGTCACAGTTATCCGGTCGACGACCAGATGCTCAACTACACCTTGTATCAACCGGTGGGCGTTTGCGGCCTGGTGTCACCCTGGAACGTGCCGTTCATGACGGCAACCTGGAAGACAGCACCGTGCCTGGCACTGGGCAACACTGCCGTGCTTAAAATGTCCGAGCTGTCGCCGCTGACGGCCAACGAGCTGGGTCGTCTGGCCGTCGAAGCCGGTATTCCCAACGGTGTGCTCAACGTCATCCAGGGCTATGGTGCGACTGCCGGTGACGCGCTGGTTAGGCACCCGGACGTACGAGCGATCTCCTTCACCGGCGGCACCGCCACCGGCAAGAAAATCATGCAAACCGCCGGCCTGAAAAAGTATTCCATGGAGCTGGGCGGCAAGTCCCCGGTGCTGATCTTCGAAGATGCCGACCTGGAGCGTGCCCTCGACGCGGCGCTGTTCACCATCTTCTCGCTCAATGGCGAGCGCTGCACCGCCGGTAGCCGTATCTTCATTCAGGAAAGTGTTTACCCGCAGTTCGTGGCTGAGTTCGCGGCACGTGCCAAACGCTTGATCGTCGGGGATCCGCAAGACCCGAAAACCCAGGTCGGCTCGATGATCACCCAGGCCCACTACGACAAGGTCACCGGCTACATCAAGATCGGCATCGAAGAAGGCGCCACCCTCCTCGCCGGCGGTCTGGAGCGTCCAGCCAACCTGCCAGCCCACTTGAGCAGAGGTCAGTTTATCCAGCCGACGGTGTTCGCCGATGTGAACAATAAAATGCGCATTGCCCAGGAAGAAATCTTTGGTCCGGTGGTGTGCCTGATTCCGTTTAAGGATGAAGCCGAGGCCTTGCAACTGGCGAACGACACCGAATACGGCCTGGCGTCGTACATCTGGACTCAGGACATCGGTAAGGCGCATCGCCTGGCCTACGGCATCGAAGCCGGTATGGTATTCATCAACAGCCAGAACGTGCGGGACTTGCGTCAGCCGTTTGGTGGCGTGAAAGGTTCCGGCACCGGACGCGAAGGCGGCCAGTACAGCTTCGAGGTTTTCGCCGAAATCAAGAACGTTTGCATTTCCATGGGCAATCATCACATCCCTCGCTGGGGACTATGAGCAGCCGATAGCCGCTGCTGAAGGCTGCGATGAGGCGCGCATCGGCTCATCGCAGTTTTCACTGGCCGCTGAATTGAACTGACAAGAATAATTTCAGGAGAATCATCATGGGCGAAGTCGTCCTGGCTGCAAAAGTCTGTCATGTCCCGTCGATGTACCTGTCCGAGCTGCCGGGCAAACACCACGGTTGCCGTGCTGCCGCTATCGCCGGACATAAGGAAATAGGCCGTCGCGCGCGCGAACTGGGTGCCGACACTGCCGTAGTGTTCGACGTCCACTGGCTGGTGAACAGCGGCTACCACGTGAACAACGGTGAGCACTTCAGTGGTGTTTACACAAGCAATGAACTACCGCATTTCATCAAGGATATGGTTTACCACTACCCTGGCTGCCCGGAACTCGGACAACTGATCGCCGAGGAAGCCAACGCAGCCGGTGTGCGTACGCTGTCGCATAACATCCCGAGTCTGGAGTTGGAATACGGCACCCTGGTGCCCATGCGCTACATGCACATGGATGTACCTGCAGCCGAAAAACTCAAAGTAATTTCCATCGCGGCCTGGTGTGCCTGGCATCGCCTAGAAGACAGCTTCACTTTCGGCGCCGCCGTACGCCGCGCAATCGAGAAGAGCGACCGCAAAGTCCTGGTGCTGGCCTCCGGTTCTCTGTCGCATCGTTTCTCTGACGATCGCGAGGCGGAAGCCAATATCCACAACTGGACGCGTGAATTCGACAAGCAGGTCGACATGCACGTGGTCAAGCTGTGGCGTGAAGGTCGATTCAAAGAATTCTGCTCTATGCTTCCTGATTATGCCGAACACTGCTTCGGCGAAGGCAAGATGCACGACACCGCCATGCTCCTAGGTCTGCTAGGTGGTCCGGACTACAACAAGCCGGTCGAAGTCCTCACGGAGCCCTTTGGCAGCTCCGGAACCGGCCAGATCAACGCCATTTTCCCGCTCTGAATTTCGCTCAAGCGGCAGGGACGCGCCCGCCGCTCAGCGCAACTACCTCCCAGGAGGGCACGATGCCGCACTTTATTGCTGAATACACCGACAACATCGAGCAACAGGCCGACTTGCCGGGCCTTTTTGAAAAAGTCCACGCGACACTTGGGAGCAGTGGTGTATTTCCGCTGGGGGGAATCCGTAGCCGAGGCGTTCGGCTGGATACGTGGCGTATGGCCGACGGCAAACACGATTACGCCTTCGTTCACATGACGCTGAAGGTAGGCCATGGTCGCGACCTAGCGACACGCCAACAGGTCGCTGAAAAGCTGTTCGAAGTCATTACCGCCCACTTTGCACCGTTGCAGACAGAACGCCTGCTGGCGCTGTCGTTTGAAATGATCGAACTGCACCCCGAGCTGAACTTTAAGCTCAACAACGTGCATGCCTTCCTCAAGCAGCAGGCGAATTAGCAAGCCCTCTCCCATCGGCCTCTCTCACAAAAAGTACAAAATCATGAGCTTAGCCACTTCCGCTACACAGCCTTTGAGCGATGCCGCAACGTCGACTCACCGCACGGTGACCTGGCGGCTGATGCCGCTGCTGCTGGTGTGTTATCTGTTTGCTCATCTTGATCGGATCAACATTGGTTTCGCCAAGATGCAGATGGGCGCCGACCTGCAGTTCAGCGATACCGTCTACGGCTTTGGTGCGGGCCTGTTTTTTATCGCCTACGCGATGTTCGGTGTACCCAGCAACATCGCTCTGGACCGCATCGGGCCACGACGGTGGATCGCTTTGTTGATGGTCGTCTGGGGGACCCTGTCGACCAGCATGCTGTTGATCAACAGCGCTGAGGGTTTCTACGCGTTGCGCTTCTTGCTCGGCGTCGCCGAGGCCGGATTTTTCCCAGGCATTCTGGTGTACCTGAATCGCTGGTATCCGGCCAGCAGGCGCGCACAAGTAACCGCGTTGTTTGCCATTGCCGTGCCGCTGGCCGGGGTCATCGGTGGCCCTCTATCGGGTGGTATCCTGCAAGGCTTTCATGATGTCGGGGGCCTACGTGGGTGGCAGTGGATGTTCCTGATTGAAGGCGCGCCAGTCGTGCTTCTCGGCTTGCTGGTACTTAAGGTGTTGCCTGACAACTTCGAGTCGGTCAGCTGGCTGAGCAACGAGCAGAAAAACCAACTGCGCAACCAATTGGCTAGCGAAGAGCAACGCAAATCCATTCTCTCGTTTGGCGCAATCCTGCGAAATCCGCAGGTCTGGCTACTAGTGGGCATTTATTGCGCGGTCATGTTGGCGGTCAACACGCTAGCTTTCTGGATGCCTACCCTGATTCATAGCTCCGGGATTGGCAGCGACGGCAAGGTAGGCCTGCTCAGTGCCCTGCCCTATCTGGCAGGCTGCGGTTTCATGATCGCCTGCGGACGCTCATCGGACCGGCGTCGCGAACGCCGGTGGCACTTGAGTGTGCCATTGCTCATGTCAGCTCTCGGTATCGCCGTAGCCGGACTTTTGCCTGGCGATCCCTTCATGGTAATCGGCGGATTGGTGATTGCGGGTATGGGCGCGAGCGCCGCACTGCCGATGTTTTGGCAGTTACCACCCGCATTCCTGTCAAACAGTACCCAGGCGGCGGGCATCGCCTTGATCAGTTCTTTGGGAAGCATTGCCTCGTTTCTGACACCCAATCTGATTGGCTGGATGCGTGACACCACCCACAACGCCAGTCTTGCCCTCTACGTCCTCGCGACCTTGATCGTCGCAGGCGCCTTTCTAGTGCTGCGCACGCCCGCCGCCATCGTCAATCCTCATTAAGAGATCCACGTCATGCTTGATCAAGAACTCATCCAGCAAGCCGCTGCTCAACTGGACAACGCCGAACGCACTCGTGAGCAAGTCGGGCAGTTCTCCCTCGCACATCCACAGATCACCATCGAAGATGCCTATGCCATTCAGCGAGCCTGGGTGGCGCAGAAAATAAAAAACGGACGCAAGCTGGTGGGGCACAAGATTGGTCTGACCTCTCGGGCGATGCAGGTTTCATCAAATATTTCAGAACCGGATTACGGGGCGTTGCTGGACGACATGCTGTTCGACGAAGGCACCGATATCCCCTTCAATCGTTTTATCGTACCGCGGGTTGAAGTGGAGCTGGCATTCATCCTCGGCAAGCCGCTCAAAGGCCCCAACGTCACTATTTTCGATGTGCTGGATGCTACTGAATGGGTGATCCCTGCCCTGGAAATCATTGACGCGCGAATTCAGCAGATCGACCCCGAAACCAAAGCCACGCGCAAGGTCTTCGACACCATTTCCGACAATGCGGCGAACGCAGGAGTGGTCATGGGTGGGCGTGCTGTGCGCCCTCATGAGGTCGACCTTCGTAAGGTGCCAGCGGTTTTGTACCGCAATGGCGTGATCGAGGAATCAGGGGTTTCTGCCGCCGTGCTCAATCATCCCGCGAAAGGTGTCGCCTGGCTGGCCAACAAGCTAGCCCCATACGACGTCACGTTACAACCGGGGCAAATTATTCTGGGCGGGTCGTTTACCCGTCCAGTGTCTGCCAGCCCAGGCGATACCTTCCATGTCGACTACGACATGCTGGGCTCCATTTCCTGCCGCTTCGTCTGACTCCTGGAGGACTGATTCATGGATATGCCCATCAACACATTCAAGCAACGCCTGAAAAGCGGCAAAGCGCAGATCGGCCTTTGGCTCGGCCTGGCCACCCCTTACTGCGCAGAGCTGGCTGCCAATGCCGATTTCGATTGGCTATTGATCGACGGCGAGCACGCGCCCAATGACGTACGCAGCATGCTCGGCCAACTGCAGGCGATAGCGCCCTACGCAAGTCATCCGGTGATCCGCCCTGTCGCTGGCGACACGACGTTGATCAAACAGATTTTGGACATCGGCACCCAGACTTTGCTGATACCAATGGTCGAAAGCGCCGAACAAGCGCGAGAGCTGGTGCGTGCCGTGCACTATCCACCCAGTGGCGTGCGCGGTGTAGGCAGCGCGTTGGCGCGGGCGTCGCGCTGGAACAGCGTGCCCGGCTACCTGGACAAGGCTGACGAGCAAATATGCCTGCTGGTGCAGATTGAAAGCCTGAAAGGCTTGGAGAATCTGGATGCCATCGTCAACGTCGAAGGCGTTGACGGGGTGTTTATCGGCCCTGCCGACCTCAGCGCTGCGATGGGCCATCGCGGTAACCCGGGCCATCCCGAAGTTCAAGCAGTAATTGAAGACACCATCATACGAATCCGCGATGCCGGCAAAGCGCCCGGCATTCTCAGCGCCGACGAAAGATTAGCCAGACGCTACATCGAGCTCGGCGCGGCATTCGTAGCGGTCGGCGTCGACACTTCCGTACTGATGCAAGGCCTGCAAGCACTGACAAGCAAGTTCAGAAATACCCCGGCCACGATCAGTACCGGCGGTGTTTACTGATTTCAGGTTAATTGCAAATGCTCGCCGCTAGCAGACATCAATGCCAGCGGTGACCACTCCGCCTCAACGCTTCAGTGTCTTCAACTCATTGAGCAACACCAACAACGTCTGCAACTTCTCCGCGCCGTAGCGCTCCTGCAAGCGCTCATAGTTCTCTTCCATGCGCCCGCTCATACTTTCAAAGCAACGCTCTCCGGCAGCGGTCAGTTTCACCAGAACTCGGCGCTGGTCGTGTTCTGAGCGCCGTCGTTCGACCAACTCTGCGGTCTCCATCCGCGCCAGTACGCCAGTCATGCTGGGCTTGAGAATACATGCCAAGTCCGCCAAGCGATTGATCTCCAGTTCGCCCTGCTGACTGAGAATCCGCACTACCCGCCATTGTTGCTCAGTGAGGCCTATATCTTTCAGAGAAGGCCGGAAAAAGCTCATGGCCACTTCCCGGGCCTGGAGCAGGTTGAGTGTCAGAGACTGTCGGTGCTTGGGCATTTAGAAACGGCTCAAAAATCAGTTAGCATGTTAATTATCTTATCACGCCGAAATAGCGATGACGTTTCTAGCGTCCATAAAAAACGGCGCATTTATGCGCCGTCCATTTAATCGCTAACCAGAGCACGTCAGAGCCTGATAACCGCTTTCAACACAGTCTTGAAGGTTTCCAATTGGTCGTCGCTGAATTGACTGAAGACTTTTTCCTGCTGTTCTCGGGCTATTGTCCATAATCCTTCTGTTTCATCGATACCTTTAACGGTCAGACGCAAGCGCTTATCTTCTTCACAGACCAGCCCCTTACGAGTGAGATTGGCGACGGCCTCTTCGATTTCCCGCTCGGGCATCGCCACCTCCCGTTGCAGATCCGTGAGGCTCAACCCTGCATCGTTTTCCAGCACCATCAACATACGCGCCTCACTTGTCCGCAAACCTGTCGACAATTGCCGCGGCTGATAGCTTGCCTGATACGCGCGCAATGCTTGGGTCATGAGGTAGTACAAATTGTGGCTCAGCCTTCCTTGGAAGTGGCTGCTAGGCGGCTGACCTTCAGCACTTTTTGTCATGCGCGTGTGGGGCAACACCATGGAGTATGCGCCCTGGTGGTACAGCAACGGCGAACGACCAAAATCATCGAAAGCCACTACCTTACCGATCATGATCCAATGATCACCACCGTCCACCTGCTGATATTTTTCGCACTGAAAACGCGCGGAGCAATCAGCAAGAATGGGCGCCCCTCCGTGACCTGACTCGTATTCGATGCCAGCAAAACGATCGTCTTTCGGACGAGCGAAATTGTTCGACAAATCAATTTGATCTGCAGCAAGCACATTCACGGCAAAGTGGGTAGCGGCAGCAAATACATCATGACTGGTTGATCGCTTATCGATACTCCAGAGAATCAACGGCGGATCGAGCGACACCGAGTTGAAGCTATTGGCCGTCACCCCCACTTTTCGACCATCGTGATCGGCGGCTGTCACCACTGTCACACCGGTGGCGAAGTTACCTAAGGCGCGGCGAAATGCACGCGAATCGAAGGCAGAAGAAGCTGCAATTTCATTAATATCGGACATGCAAGACTCCCGAGCACGCCCCTGGGCGCGCTCTGATTATTTTTATGAGGGGCTTGTGGCTCGAGGGCGAACGGCCTTAGGCCATTGAGGGATCGGGCTCAAGACCCATCAGTTCGCGACCAAGTATCTGTGCACAAACGTCATAGTCGGTATAGGCGTGCGCCCCCGTAAGATGTGCGTCGCGGAAAAGGCGTTGCAACTCGTTGGTTTCAAACCAGGCGCCGCCGCCGGCCGCTTCCATCAGACGGTCCACAGCCTGGATACACATTTTCGTGGCATAGCCTTGATTGGTACGCCAGAACGTGAGCGTGGTGCGGCTAGGGTACTCGTGGCGCTCGCTGTATTCGGCAATCTCTTCCCAGCTTTTTTCCAGCAACGCTCGGGCAGCCGCAACTTGATGCGTGGATTCGGCCAGGCGCATCAATGCCGGGGTGGCTGCGCCGACAGCGGCACCGGTGTAGGCACGGACGCGGTTGCGGGTTTTCTCGCGAAAGACATCCAGCATGCGCTCGGCAATACCCAGGCTGACAGTCGAAAAACCGCTGGCGAAATAAGGCCGATAAGGGGCGAAGAAAATCTTGCTGTCCGGATACAAACCAAAGCCCGCCGACTTGCCTTCGATCATGTCCTTGGCTTTCTGGATTCGGTGCTCGGGCACGAAAGCATTCTTGACGATCAGGGTTTTGCTACCGCTGCCACGCATACCAACGGCAAACCAGTCATCACGAATTTCGTAGTCACTGCTTGGCAGCACCGCAAAACAATAATCCCGAGTGCCTTCGGCATTCTCACGAAAGAACCCCATGATGGCCCATTCGGCATGATCACAGCCTGAACTCCATCCCATCTCACCACTGAAAGTGACGCCTCCCTCCACCTCCTCGGTGCGCCCAAAAGGCGCGATGCTGCTACTGGCAGTAGCATCGGGGTCATTTCCCCACATCTCATCCTGCAGCTTGCTGGAAAACATTGCGATTTGATGACTGTGAGTACATAGAAGGCTCATGGCCCAGGCCGTGCTGGCACAGGAACCGGCCAACAATGCGATGCATTCGGCAAACTGAGGCAGAGAGATCTCCATGCCGCCGTACTTTTTCGGCTGCAACGCATGGTGCATACCAATACCTTTGAGCAAAGCGATATTTTCGGCGGGAACACAACGCGCGCGTTCGGCCTCGAAGGCATTAGCCGCGATAGTAGGCAGAACACCTTTCAGGTCTTCCAGCAGCGGGTTTGGAGTTTTCATGGGCGGTCTCTTTATTATTGGATAGTGGCGCTCCGCTTGGCAGACGCTTGCGAACAGCGCCAGAAGGCACCGTACGCTAGATGGCAAGCGGGTAAGCGCGTCAGCACCCGGTCAGTATGAGGTGCTGGGGCACTACGAAAAATGCACGTTACAAATAGAAGATTGCACTTTTCATAGAGTCTTTAAGCAACGAAGAAAACGCGAAGAAGAATGGACCTGAAAGTGATGTTCATCGCTGACTGTTTAAAGATGGCCGCTGCCCTTCCCTCCTGACTTGCCCCCCCGCGCCGCCGACTTACCGACTACAGATCCGAGCGAAAAACCTCATACAAACGAAACGCAATGACTTGTAGAGCGTCGACCAAGCGAAGCAATTTTCACTGCAACAAAGCCTTCTGCTTGAGCACCCTAGACCGCGCTAAAAAACAACAAAACAAGCTTATTACGAGCGAACATTTTCCTGCTGGATTGAGCACAGCCAAGGTAGAATTTTTCACGCACAGGCAATATACTAAACACTTCGTATACTAATTATTTCCTTGACGAGAGCCATCCTGGGCTTTTGTTTTTTAGAAACAAATGCACCTGGGTAAGGGATCTTGAAAATGTCGACTAACAAACCTGTATCGACCACCAAATCGATAGTGGGTCGCCCACGAAGCGAAGCTACACGCCGTCAGATCCTGGATGCCACCATCAGGCTGTTGCAGGAAAAATCCATTCAAGCCATCTCAATCGAGGCGATAGCACGAGAAGCTGGCGTTAGTAAATCAACCATATACCGGTGGTGGGACTCCAAAGCGTTAGTCGTTATCGACGCGTTCATTGAGAACCAAATGTTGAAGACAGCCTTGCCACGAGAACTGGGTCCGAGAGAGGCAATTGCTCAGCACTTCCGCTCCCTCGTAGACCAATACTCTGGTTGGGCCGGTCGACTGGTCGCACAAATACTCGCGGAAGGTCAGTCAGATCCCTCTACTTTGAGAGATTTTCGAGAGCGGTTTCATTATGGAAGGCGCGCGATAATTCGAGAAACGCTAGAGGAATGGAGGGTGAGCGGCGAGATATCTCCCGATACGGATATCGAGATACTGATGGATTTGATTTACGGGGCCGTTTACATGCGACTCATGATTGGACACGCCCCACTTAACCAAGCGTTTGCCGAGTCGCACATAAACTTTGTGTACCACTTACTGGGTGTCAAGAGCACTGACCCCGAGGCCTAGTCGTTATTGATCAAGTTCAGTGCGCAGGCGTTGAGTTGATCGGATACCGATGTCGAGCCATTGGAAACGAACAACCCGCTCATCTCGCTATAAGACTGATCGAAGTGCTCGCCCCAATTGGGTCATTTCTTTTGCGTAGCGCGGACGAGCTTATCGGCAACGCCCATCAGCACATTGTTACCGGCTACCCAGACGCCCAGGTTCTGAACCGGACTGGAACGTTTGGCTTTCGGATCCTCGCGTCCCATCTCCGGGTTTTTATGACAGGCAACCGGCGCGTTGAGTATCAGCCTGCGTAAACAGGAATTGGCATGGTCGCACCACACGATCTCAGCCTCACGACCTTCGATTACCTTCACCGCATAATCAGGGTCGGCCAGCATCTGCCGTGCCAGCATGCTTGCATCGACATCGCCGTCCCAAATAGCCGCCGCCGCTTGCCGGGGATCTGGAGTACTGGAAAGGAACAGGAGCACCCCGCTACCCAGTGCCTTGCGGAAGGCCTGCGGCCCCCCGTGGTTCAGCATGTTGCCGGAAGTACTCGGCACATTGTCACGCATCGACTCGTAGTTGCCCTCGCTTAGCGAGATGAAGTCCAGGCCGACCTCGGCGATGTGCGCTGCGACCTCAGCGTAACCCTCCGGCCCCTGGCCGTCGGGCATATGGTCATTCACACTCATGCGCACCCCCACCGGATAATCCGGGCCGACTTCGGCGCGCACTGCTGCAACCACATCGCGCAAGGCTCTAGCTCGATTCGCAACCGAACCACCGTATTCATCGGTGCGTTGATTGGCCAGCGGGGACAAAAAGGACGAGTAGAAGTAGCACATGTGTGCGCCAATCTCGACACCATCGAAACCACTAGCCTTGGCCCGGCGTGCACCGGCGACGACGCTCGCCTCAATGTCCTTGATCTCCTGGATGCTGGCCTCGTGTGGCACTGGTGTTATTCGGCCACCGGGGATATAGAGATGGTTGGGCAAGCCGCCAGCCCCCAGGTTCACCGGCTTCGGGCTGGCCGCCAAAATCCACTGACCGTTGCGCGGCACGCCCATGCGGCCGAAGCTCGGAAACAGCTGCGCGAACACTGCCGCACCACATTCATGTACAGCATCGGACACACGCTTGAGGTCATCGACGAATGCGTCTTTGTCAAAGCGAAGGTTTGGCGAAAACGGCGACTCATTCCAGGCTCGTTCGCTGCATACCGATCCACCAACGATGACCAGGCCCACCCCGCCCTGCGCACGACGCTTGAGGAAAGCAATGGTCTGCTCACTTGGGCGGCCGTCCTCGGTCGGGCGAAGTACCGCCATCGGCCCAAGGATAATGCGGTTTTTAATCTGCAATCCATTGATCTGCAGCGGGCTTGCCAGCACCTTGGCTGCATTGCTTGTATTCATCGAAATGTTGGTCATGGTCAAAAACTACTCTTGCCTGTATAGGGTCGGCTTGCCGGGTTCAATCAACTGAATCCGAATCGACTTACATGATTGAGCTGGCGCCACCGTCCACGGGAATATTGATCCCGGTGACCCATTTAGACTCATCAGAGGTCAGGTAAAGGCCTGCCCAAGCGACAGCGATCGGCTCGCCCGGCTTACCCGTCAGGGTGCGCTCCACGATCGGGGCCACGGGTGCCTTGTCGCCAAACTCCCGATACATCGCCTGAACCGGCGGGGTGTTCATTACACCAGGGCTGACCGAGTTAACCCGTACACCAACAGCGATGCCTTCTGCGGCCAGTTGGCGCGTGAGGGCAAGGACCGCACCTTTCGCCGCGGCATGTGCAGCCTGCGGAAGCGCTCTCGCTCCCTGCATGCCAGCACCGGAGCCGATGTTGACAATGGCACCTTTGGACTTCACCAGATACGGCCAGGCAAGCTGGCAAGCACGCCAGACAAGATCGAGTTCATTCTGGATGGTGAAGACATAGTCGGCGTCGCTCTGCACCGCAAAAGGCGCAAAACGCGGCAGACTGGCATTATTGTAAAGTGCGTCAATGCGGCCATGCCGAGCGGCAGCACCATCGATCCAACGCGCTACATCGTCGCGGTCGCTGAGGTCAACAGGAGCAACCACGTCGATGGAATGACCATCGCTTTCTACCAGTTTCGCGGTTTCTGCGGCCGTCTGCGGATTGATGTCGCAGCCGACGACGATCGCACCTTCGCTAGCGAACAGCCGAGCTGTCTCGCGCCCCATTCCACTGCCAATGCCGGTCAGTAAAACGACCTTGTCCTGCAATCGCTTGCTCATACCAATCCTCTAGTAAGGGACTTCATACTGTTGTTGTTTTTCATCACGCCTTACGGGTACCAAGGCGAAAGCAGAGGGCGGACAAAAGCCCCAATACCAACGCCGCCCAGCCCAAGCTGCCATAGCCAACATGCAGGGCGAGCACGCCCCCCAGGAGTGGGCCAGTAGCCGAACCCGCCATGACCATCACCGGAGTGGCTGCGACCACGCGACCGGACGGATCCAGACGCGCAAGTACCCCGAATGCGAACACATGGGTGAATGTGACGACGGCGATGAGAACTGAGGTCGCTACGATGTAAACCCCGTAACCACTGAACTGGGTCACAGCAACTGCAGCAGTGGCTTGTATCAGAGGACCCGCAATAACTACGCCCGAGGCCGGCAAGCGGCGTTCAAGGAGACTGGAAAGGGCGACAGGAACGAGATTCACGAAGCCACTGATGACAAGCACTGTGGTGATCTGCGCCGCGCTGAATCCGTGCCAGCTTCCTACACGCTCGATGAATCCGAAGACCATCGAATGGCTCACCATCAATAGACTCACGCCAGCGATGCCGAACCATACTCGCGTAGGCAACTTGGCGAGCTTGGATTGATCGTGCTGGATCGCACGGGCTACCTTCGGAAAAGCCAGCAGTGCGGCGAGTGCGGCAGTAAACATGATGCCCGACATTGTGTAGAAGAATATGTTCGGGCCGTTCTTGCCCACTAGCGGAGGCAGCGTCGCCATCACCAGGATGGACAGCAGGCTCAGCGAGCTAAATGCCATTGCCGCTGTGCGGTGCGGATTAGCAGTGCTACCCATCGTCCCGTGAACGATCGACAGGCCGCAGCCGACCGCCAGACCTGCCACGACATGCGCCGAAGCCAAAAGGGTATAGCTACCACTTACACTTGGCATGCTGGCGAAGGCCATACCCGCCACGGCATAAGCCGCCGACGCAATGCGCTTGCGGTTGAGTCGGGATAGTTTTGGTGCAATACACAGGCTGCTAAGCACGACCGACCCGAGGAACAGAGTCAGCAAGAACCCGGCACGCTGCGGATCAAGTGCCAGTTGCCCGATCAGGACGATTCCAACCCAGATCGGCAAAGTGGTGATATCCATCAGGCCAGCGCAATGCCCGATGACGAGCGCCGCGGTACCGTTGCGGGCTTCCTTCCGGTTACCAGCAGCCTTCGTCAGAGTGTCAGAAACAGAATGTGAGCTCATTGGTCTTTGGCCTTTAGGTAGTCGACAAGCAATTCAAGGTCGGCGTCGGTTATTTCGGTTTTACGAAATGCCGGCATGATCAGTACGCCCTTGCGAACGAAATGTTCGATGAAGGCCGGAGGCATATCAGTGCGCTCTTCCAATGCAGCCGGTAAGCTGCCGCCGTACTTGGCCGCCAGTGAAGCAGTGCCGGGCATGCGTGGTGATGCGGCGTGACAAATCCCGCACCACTGATCGAAAATCTGCTTGCCGCGATGGGCTGGTACTGCTTGCTTGGCCGGTTCGGAGGCGACTGCGAGACCTGCCAACATCATCAGCACGATGAGGCGATTCGTCTTCATTGGGCGCCCTTCCTCAAGTGCCTGGGCCAGATGCCGTAGCGGCCCGGCGAAAGAATCCCGTTGGGATCAATGGCGTCCTTGATGACCTCGTTCAAGCGCAAGAGACTGTTGTTGTTATACGAATACAGGCCCATGGCCTGGTCCTGGAATTCCGGGTGGCAACGGTATTCGCCCCAGCCATGCTGTGCGCCGATATCGAGCAGTGTCCGATACGCCTTGATGGAGGCCTTGTTCATCGACGCATCATCGGTGATCGGGAACCCCACGATGAAAAGGAAAGCACGCTCGAAAAACGGCGCAGGCAATGCAAAAGGCCTGAGGTTCCAGATCGGTACATTCTGCAGCGCAGGCAGCGTCCGGTATGCCTCTTCGAAGACGCGATTGGCTTCAAGAATGCCTTGCGCAGTCTGTGGAATAACCGGAGAGAACCACATATGGCCGCGCATCGGATGCGGGTTGCCTCCTGCACGTGTTCCCATGCCGAAGAAATCCATATTCGGTACACCCACATCCTGAGGGTAAACCGTCCACTCAGCGGAAGCTTTGCGCGGATCGCTCTGAATCTGGCCAGCCTGAAAGCGAACACCCTTGATCGATTTTTCCGCCAGCTCCTGTACCGCCTCCCACTGGGCCTGGATCACCTTCGGTGGTCCGTAGAACTTCAGGTTAAGCACCCAGTAAGGAATGTTGTTGTCCAGCCCATACTTCTGCAGTTCAGCCGAGTAACCAACACTGGCTTTCGCAATCAGATCAGCATGCTGCTTCTGCAACTGCGGCGGACCTTCGTAAAAGGCGTCTACAAGATGTTTCGTGTAATTGCTGATGCCGAGCAGTGGACTGCCCATTTCCGGCGCACCAGAGGCTAAGCCGGTGTTCTCGACGTACTTGAGCAATTCCACTACGGCGTGCAGATCGTCATAACGCGCGGCCATCACCATGCCGTGCATGAAGGCCTCGGGTGCCGGCATCAACCAGATGCCCATCTTGGTGACAACGCCGAAATTGGACTGGGAAAAAATGCCGTCCAGGATCGGCCCCATCCCCATCTTGAATTGTCCCCACGTCTGGGAACCGGGTAGCGCTCCCATTCCTGTGCGAACCATTTCCCCATTGGCCAGCACCACCTCCATGCCGCAGTGCGAATCGAAATGGTTGCGAAAGCGCGACAGCGTGTGACCTACACCATGGTCAAGCGCATTACCAACCACACTGCCCCAGCCCGGGTCGGCGACATCCAACCACACTTTCAGGCCACGTTCCTGGATGTAGTTATACAGATCGAAATAGCTGACGCCGGGCTCCACGATTGCGTAGCCGTTGCTTTCGTTGACCTCAATGATGCGGTTCATCCGCTTCAGATCCAGCACAACACTGCCGCCATGATTGGGCGCTGAACCGCCGTAGCCGAGGTTTTTGCCGGTGGAAATCGTATAAAGCGGTATGCGGTGCTTATCGGCAATGCGCACGACCGCCTGCACCTCTTCAACCGAACCGGGCGCCACGGCAGCTGATGCGCTTCGATCCTCGGGCGTGTCGCGCAGCGGGGAATAAGAATCGCGGTAGGGAAACAGATCCTCGTCCTCAACGAAGACCCATTCTTTTCCGACTACACCAGCAAACGCCTGTAGTGCGACGGAAAAAACTTCGGGGGAAACATTCGGGGGTGTTCTCATAATTCACGCGATGATCCATGAAACCAAAGGATTGGGTTGGCTCGCCGGTACGTCGTACTGATGCAGCACAACCGTACGGCGCGACTGGCTGCGTGCTTGTTCTGCAAGGCAATGCCAAACCTCGCGCGTAGTGAGTCCGGCGACAGCGCCACCTTGCTCACGCCAAAACGGTACGAGCGATTCCTGCCAAAGCCTCGTGAGTCCATTTGTGACTTCAAGCCGCGCACTATCTTTTTTGGCATGCTCAATGGCGAAAGCAAGGCTTTGCGGCAATCGGCGGTCCGTCACGACAAAGCGAACATCAAACTGATTGGGGTCGAATGGTTCTAGAATGATCTCTCGGGATGGCTTCGCGAGCACCGGTAGCGCCCCCAGCATGGCGAGCGTCGCAGCACTTGCGGTGGACACGAGAAACTGGCGCCGCCCAAATCTAAGATTGGAAATATTGGGGATCGACATGCTCACTCCCCGAAAGTGTTGAGGAATGTAGCGGAGCTCTGAACTCCGATTAAGAGACTGGGATCGGCGTCGAGGATCGAGCCGGTGGTATAGCGCGTCGAAGCAGCGTTGATGGGGAAGTTTTGGAAATCAGCGGGCGCGAAGTGCTTGTCGCGTTCAGCCACCTGCTCACTGGTCGAGTGCCAGATACGGCCCACAATGGTATCGGTCGCAACATCGCCTTTCAGGCTCGAACCCTGATGCATGTTTGTCTCCTCCGCGCGTTCTTGTTGTTGTGCCCGTGACAGGCTTCATATGCGCGAAACAAACATATACGATCCGTACCGTTTTGTGCAAGCTAACTGTTTACTATTTCGTCAGCTGGCAGCCTTCATCTGCCTACGGAGTCAGCCCCCACGGGCCTCCCGCATTCGCCCGGCCAGACTCAAAGCGTTTTTTACATTGCTTCTTGAGTGGTCTGTTGGCTACGATCAGAAACGCCTCAGCTTGATTTCAGCAGGCAGCCGCCCACGCAGCAGAGTGAGCACATGCAGCATTACGCTCCTGTTAAAATTAGTCATTTATTAAGGAATACTTTATGCAGGAGAAGTCTTTAGGACGACCACGCAGCGAAGCTACTCGGCTGCAAATACTGAATTCGACCATAAAGTTGCTACACGAGAACTCTATTCAGGCCATCTCGATTGAGGCAATTGCAAAGGAAGCCGGGGTCAGCAAAGCAACGATCTACAGATGGTGGGACTCTAAAGCGCTGCTCGTGATTGACGCATTCATTGAAAACCATCTTCTCAAGACTCCACTGCCAATTGAACTCGGCCCAAAAAAGGCCATCGCTGCTCATTTCCGCACACTGGTAGAGCAGTTTTCTGGTTGGCCAGGCCGAATCCTTGCTCAAATCATAGCCGAGGGACAATCTGACCCTTCTGTATTACGAGCCTTTCGAGAGAGATTCCACTATGGGCGACGCGCGATAGTTAAAGAAACACTTGAAGAATGGAAACGCAGCGGTGAGATCCCAAGCGATACCGATGTCGAGTCGCTTATGGACATAATCTACTCAGCAGTCTACATGCGCTTGTTGGTTGGCCACGCCCCATTAAACGAGGAATTTGCTAAGTCGCATATCGACTACATATACCACTTGCTGGGAGTAACGAACTCAGAAAACTGAACAGCACTGTTTGGCTGCTGATCGTTATAAAAGTATGAGTTGACTTAGTCCCCATTCACCCTGAGAGGTGAATCGGGACTCTTTGATAGATAACGTCAAACTGATGGTTTAGATAGGCTGCCCCAAATATTGATAGGTTTTCAGCAATAGAGCCGCCGACTTCTCTCTATTTTTCAGTGGATCTTCCTGCTCAAAGCGACAAAGTTGCAATGACGCGTCACAAATGATTTTGCATCGTTCAAATCGGCGCTCGCTATACATCGCCAATGCCTCGTTAACCGATTGGGTCTTGGATACGCAGTCTGCAAGCACCACGGCATCTTCGATGGCCATCCCACCTCCCGACGTCATATGCGGCGTTGGAGAATGTGCAGCATCGCCGATGAGCACTACGCGGCCACGGTACCAAGGTGCCGGCACCAGAGTGATATCCAGCGGACGGAAGATAACCTGCTTGGCATCGGTCACCTGGTCAAGAGCTTCCAATACAGCGGGCGCGGTATATTCGGCAAGGCGCTCGCGAATCATCGCGCTCGCTTGATCCTCTGGTACCCGCAGAGGCTCCACACTGTTCTCGAGATAAAACAGGTAGCAGGTGTCCTCCGATGTCGGGAATGAACCCACTGTTTTCCCTGACGGGCTGCGGTACAAACAGAACCCATCAATCTGAGCCGGACGCGGCGCATTGAAACGCCATACACTCTGACCTGCAAAATGCGGCCTGCACTCGGCACCGAAAACCTGATCGCGGAGCTTGGAGTAGGCGCCATCTGCAGCCACAACCAAGTCATAGGTAGCCTCGCGACCATCCGAGAATTTAACTTCGACGCAGTCCCCACGGTCGTCGAGATGTTCAATCGTCAACCCTTTATCCAGAACCGCCCCTGCCCCTAGCGCTGCCGACTCCAGGATTCGAGCAAGTTCTGGCCGACGGATGCCACAGCTGGGAGGTGCAGGATCCGAACGCAGGAGCTGACCAGAGGAATCAAACTGCCGAAACGCGTCGAATCGCATACCACTGTCGAGACAAGGCTCCGCCAATCCGATCATGTCCAATGCTCGGACCGTGTTGTGTAACAAGCAAATGCCAGACCCTGCCGAGGGAATCCCCGGCTTGATATCAATACAGTGGACGTCCACTCCCGCCCTGCGCAGTGCATAAGCTGCGGTGGCACCGCCGATTCCGCTGCCTACAATCAAAACGCGTTTAACTTGACTCATTCTTGTCTCCTCTCCGCTTCTATGGCGGGTGGTAGCTGCTACTCAATTACACAGCTTGTTTGCCAATTCCGGTACATCGAAGTACGCCTCGGCAAGAGACATCCGCGACCGGGTCTAGCCCTCTTATAGTCATCTGCGGCAAGCCTTCAGGCGTCGCGCAGTACTGCTTCAATTGCAGCGACGAGCAAATCCACTGGGCAGGACTGTCCAAGCCTTCAACTACCCTCGCATCCCGCGCTTCATGCCGCTCATCAGACATCGGCGTTGCTAAGAACAAACCAAATCTATACGTTCCGTTTTGTTTCCGCAACCATGCCGAGTAAAACCTAGATTTACGCAATAGAGCCATTGACAACGGCAATCTCAGACAACAATACTTTGTATACGCATCGTTTTGTTAGTGCTACCTTCAGTTAGATAGCTATTCATAGCCGGAGCGCGGCTTATGTAGGCCGCCTCGCGTTTACTTCAACTCTCTCTGCCGTTTCGGAGCTCGACGCATGACCGCTAATTCCCAGTCTCCCGTGTTCGTTTCAAGCGCTGCCGCGCAGGCCGTTTTCCGTTGGAAAGATGCGATCGCCGCGCTTCAGGCCGCTTACGGGCAACACTTGCCAGCTAGGGCTACTCCACCTCGAACCGTTGCAAGTCTTGAGAAAACCTGGCTACGCACCTTGCCGGCTATTCCAGCAGGAGGACGTTACTTCGGTGCCAAGCTGATGGGCTCGAACATGGGGGATGCGCCACCGGGAATCGAGTACGTCATTGTCCTCTTCGACCGGACGACCAATCGCATTGCTGCTTTCATTGACGCAAATCTGGTGACTGGATTCCGGACTGCAGCTACGTCGGCAGCAGCCCTTGACCGCCTCGCTCCACAGAAACCTGCTCGTCTTGCCGTCATAGGAAGTGGGTTGGAAGCTTCGATGCACATCCGTGCTTTCGCCAGCGTCCGCGAACTAACTGAAATTGTCGTCTTCAGTCCGACTCCCGAACGTCGCGAAGCATTTGCCGCAGCTGCGACACGAGATCTCGG
The DNA here is from genome assembly GCF_949767755.1 of Pseudomonas sp. IT-P4. Taxonomy (NCBI): domain Bacteria; kingdom Pseudomonadati; phylum Pseudomonadota; class Gammaproteobacteria; order Pseudomonadales; family Pseudomonadaceae; genus Pseudomonas; species Pseudomonas sp. IT-P4. The sequence goes on from NZ_CATKPX010000078.1 coordinate 107,677, forward strand.
TGTGCCCGCCCGGGGTGTTGGCTCAGCACAAGAGGCCGTGGAAGGCGCCGACATTGTGCTCACCGCCGCACGCTCGCGTGATGAAAAGCCGATTCTGTTTGGCGATTGGTTGAAGTCGGGGGCCACAGTCGTTTCGATCGGCTCGACCATCCCGGAGCAGCGTGAAATAGACATTTCCGTCGTAGAGCGCAGTGACTTGATCATCTGCGACACCCTGGAAGAAGTGCTGGAAGAAACAGGAGACATGCTTGCTGCCCATACCGCCGGGATCGAATTTCGACACAAAGCCTTCAGCCTGTCTGACCTGATGAGTGGTGCCTGCAGTGAGCAGTTGAAGCAAGCCAAGGCCCCGATGTTCAAGTCAGTCGGCGGTGGTCTTCAAGACATTGTGGTAGCGGAACTCATCTTGACCAAGGCACTTGAAGCAGGGCTCGCAACACCACTGCCAATCGATTTTGAAACAAAGCGCTGAGCGAACAGCAACGACTATCACCAACCCTGACTAACAGGAGCCTTACATGGCCAATTACAATAAGAAGGACGCTCGAGACTGGGCACGCGAAAAACTCGTTGGGGTCGCCAACGTTACGATTCCAACAATGACCTCCGACTTCAAACGCATCAATGAGAAAGCCATTCGCCACGACGTAGAACTAGCAATCAAGCACGGCTTCGTCGGTTCGCTGTCCTGCTCGGAGGTAGCCATCACCCAAGAGCAGTACGGTGAGTTCTGTCAAATCATGGCCGATCAAGCAGCCGGCCGTCTCGTGATCGTTCACCACGCGGTGTTCAACACGCTGGAAGATAACATTGAGGCCGTGAAGCGAGCCGAAGCTGCCGGCGCCGACCTTGTACTGCTTGGCTATCCTCCGTTCTTCTATCCGAAGTCCTATGACGAAGTATTCGAGTACACCAAGGCGATCTGCGACGCGACGAACCTGGGCGTAATCATCTTCCCGCTGCCCGCCTGGGGTTTCAGCCGCTTGCACCCTGCCGATATTCCGCTGGCGGTGCTACGTCGCATGGTCGACGAGATCCCCAACGTCGTTGCAATCAAAGCCGAAGGCGGACTGCCTTACATCATGTCGGCGATCGAAGTTCACCGCGAATTCCATGAAGAAGTCGTTATCTCATCTCCGCTTGAATATGAGTACGTGCCTTTGGCACAAGTGATGGACATCCCATTCTGCGGAACCAACTACTCCTCTTACTACGGCCCATTGCTACCACAGATCCACAAGTTGATCCGTGCGGGCAACTACGATGAGGCAACTCAGCTCTGGTACAAAATGGATCCGGCACGTAAAGCGTTTGCAAGCCTGCCAATGGCGGCAAACGGGCTTCTCAATCGCATGATGTGGAAATACCAAGGCTGGTTGCAGGGTTACAACGGTGGTCCTATGCCGCACCCGACCCAACGCGTGTACCAGCGCGACATGGCTGTGCTACGTAAAGGGCTGGAAGCTGCTGGATTGAACCCGACCACCGACCTCGATGAAGCCTTCTTCATCGGTCGTAACTCCATTTGAGGTCTGCCCGATGAATAGCACCGCAACCTTGAATCTGAAAGACCCCGACCTGCTGCGTCAGGCAATGTTGATCGACGGCGAATGGGTCCAGGCAGACAGTGGTCAGACAATCGAGATACGCAATCCAGCCACTGGTGAATTGGTAGCGCGCGTACCAAACGGTGGAGAGACCGAGACTCGCCGCGCAATCGCAGCGGCCGAACGCGCCATGCAGGGATGGCGCAAGACGCTGCCAAAGGAGCGTGCAAAGGTCCTGCGCAAGCTCTATGAGCTAATGCTTGAAAACATCGAGGACCTGGCGGTCATCCTGACGGCCGAACAGGGTAAGCCCTTGGTGGAATCCCGTGGCGAAATCCTTTACGCCGCAAGCTTCATCGAATGGTTCGGGGAAGAGGCGAAGCGCGTGAATGGCGACATCATTCCGCAGAATGTGGACGGTCGGCGCATTCTCGTGCAGAAAGCCCCTATCGGTGTTTTTGCAGCCATCACACCGTGGAACTTCCCCTCCGCGATGATTACACGCAAAGCCGGTCCGGGCTGGGCGGTTGGTTGCGCTGGAGTTATCAAGCCGGCCAGTCAGACCCCCCTTTCGGCACTAGCTTTGGCCGTACTCGCCGAGCGCGCCGGTCTGCCGCCTGGTGTGTGTAACGTCGTCACGGGCTCGGCCCGCGCAATCGGCGGGGAGCTCACCGCAAACCCGGTCGTTCGCAAGTTGTCCTTCACAGGTTCGACCGAAGTTGGATCGCTGCTGCTGGCCCAGTGCGCTCCGACCATCAAAAAGGCGAGTATGGAACTGGGCGGCAACGCGCCGTTCATCGTCTTTGACGATGCTGATATCGATGCCGCAGTGAAAGGTGCAATTGCCGCCAAGTACCGCAACACAGGTCAAGCCTGCGTTGCCGCCAACCGCATGATCGTTCAATCGGGTGTTTACGATCAGTTTGCGAAGAAGCTCGCGGATGCAGCCGCTGCGCTCAGGGTCGGTAATGGCATGGATGACGGTGTGGTACTGGGTCCGCTCATCAATGGGGATGCAGTGCAAAAGGTCGAAGAGCACATTGCCGATGCGGTGGAAAAAGGTGCACGCATTGCTACCGGAGGCAAACGTCACCCCTTGGGCGGTAGTTACTTCGAGCCAACAGTGCTCACCGATGTGTCACGCGATGCACTGATATTCAATGATGAGACCTTCGGCCCTGTCGCTCCCCTCTTCCGTTTTGAGACTGAGGACGAGGCAATTGCGATGGCCAACGACACACCTTTTGGCTTGGCAGCCTATGTGTACGCACGTGACGTCGGTCTGATCTTCCGTGTCGTCGACAATCTTGAGTTTGGCATGGTGGGCGTCAACGAGGGGATGATCTCCACAGAAGTTGCACCCTTTGGCGGCGTGAAGAGCTCCGGACTTGGCCGGGAAGGCTCAAAATACGGGATCGACGACTACCTGGAAATCAAGTACGTCGCACTGGGCGGCTTGTAAGCCGGCGATAGTAGGTGAGGAGGTGTATGTCTATAAAACATGCGCCCTCACCTACACGCATTCATCACGGCGCTGTAAATTTTGCTCAATGGTCTCACTGATAAGACGTATCAGTGGGGCTCCAAACCCTCGTCTCGCTCTACGAGATCGACACAAGTTACGCATCTGATACCACGGCCAAAAGCAGACACTCGCTAGGCAATCTGATGAGATGCGGCGTGTAATGACATCCAGTTCAATAATTGAAGTCATGCCCCAACTCCGCCTGCATCCACTCCAGAAATCTTCTGACCCTTGGGAAGTTGGAATGCGCTTTCGGGAAAACCAGGTGGTGTGCAGTGATTGCCGCACTCAACTGCGGCACTACCTCGACCAACGTTCCACGCGCTAGATAGTCCTGCGCAAGCAGTGTGCTTTCCAGGGCAAATCCAAGTCCGTGGCTGGCTGCCTCCAGCGTCATATAGGAACGGTCAAAACTCAGTGTGTAAGGCTTTTCAGGGCGCGATAGACCATGTTGTGCAAACAACTGTGGCCACTTGATGAGCGTCGCCTCCGACAGAATCAGGTTGCAGTCCAGCAAATCCGCAACGGCACGAATGGGTCGTTTTTCCAGGAGTTTGGGAGACGCCATGACCGCGATTTTTTCATTGCGCACCGTGCGCACTTCGAAACTGGGCCAGTTGGGCATTCCGTGGCGGATGTCCACGTCGATCTTGTCCCGGCTGAAGTGCAGTGACTCATAGGAGCACGAAAGGTTGAGCTGGATGTCAGGATGACTCTGGCGGAATTGCTCCAGGCGCGGCATCAGCCACAGCAGTCCGAAACTGGGCGATGAGTGCAAGCGCAGGCAATCGAGGCTGAAGTCACTGGTCGCGCGCTCGGTCGCCACGGCAAGGCTGTGCAGGATGCCGGACACCTCGGTCAGATACTGCTCGCCCACCGGCGTCAGGGTCACACCTCTGGCGGTTCGGAAAAACAGCTGTCGCCCGATCATCGCTTCAAGCTTGGCCAATTGGTGGCTGACCGCCGAAGGCGTTAAATCCAGCAATTCGGCAGCGCGGGCGACATTGCCAAAGCGCGCTGTCTGCTCAAAGGCCTGAATGGCTTTCAGGGGTGGCAGTGTCGGGGGTACTTCGCCGGTTGAACGCATGGTGATGGTTTTTCCGCTGTAAATAGCCTGAGCCGGGCATCGAGCCATTCAACCATCCAACTGCACAAATGACGAGTGCTGAATTTTTTTCAGCACCCAGTGAAGTTCGCGTTATTGCTCAGGAACGGAGTGGAGCACAAGCTGAGTCATCGATTCGCTGCGGATCGACCCAATAGCACTAGCACTCTCCAATAAGAACAATGAGGTACTCCCATGCTTCTCCAAGGCAAAGTCGCGATCATCACCGGTGCAGCCTCCGCACGTGGCATTGGCCGCGCGACAGCGACCACCTTCGCGCAACAGGGCGCTCACGTCGTGATCCTTGACCTGGATGAATCCGCTGCCCGTGATGCCGCTGCTTCCTTGGGCGAAGGTCATCTCGGCCTTGCGGCCAACGTTGCTGACGAATCGCAGGTTCAGCAGGCCGTTGCCAAAATCATCGAACACTTCGGCCGCATCGACGTTCTCGTCAACAATGCCGGTATTACTCAGCCACTCAAGACTCTGGACATCCGCCCTTCAGACTACGACAAGGTGCTGGACGTCAGTCTGCGCGGCACCCTGCTGATGTCGCAGGCAGTGATTCCACACATGCGCCAACAATCTTCCGGTAGCATTGTGTGCATGTCTTCCGTTTCTGCTCAGCGGGGCGGCGGCATCTTTGGAGGCCCTCATTACAGTGCGGCCAAAGCCGGTGTACTGGGTCTGGGCAAAGCCATGGCACGCGAACTGGGGCCGGACAACATTCGCGTCAACTCCATCGCCCCCGGTTTGATTCACACCGACATCACCGGTGGCCTGATGCAGGACGATCGCCGCCACGCGATCATCGACGGCATTCCCCTGGGCCGACTCGGTGCAGCACAGGATGTCGCCAACGCCGCCCTGTTTCTGGCCAGCGACCTATCCTCTTACCTCACAGGCATCACTCTAGATGTGAACGGCGGCATGCTGATTCATTGAGTACACCTGGGCGGGCCTTTGCGGCTCGTGCGGTTCTGGATCGATGACGTAGCCGGGTCTCATGGCCTGGCAGTCAATAAAAACAAGAGATCAGACCATCATGACTACCCTGTCGCTCGAAGCGGTTTCGACCGTGCGTTCCAACGCCTACCGGAAAACGGCCTGGCGCTTGATGCCCTTCCTGATGCTGTGCTACCTGTGCGCTTACCTTGATCGCGTCAACGTCGGCTTTGCCAAGCTGCAAATGATGAACGATCTGGCGCTTAGCGAAACGGTCTATGGGCTTGGCGCCGGCATGTTCTTCATCGGCTATTTCCTCTGTGAAGTGCCTAGCAACATCATCTTGCACAAGGTCGGGGCGCGGGTCTGGATCGCGCGCATCATGATCACCTGGGGCATCGTTTCCGCTCTGTTCGCCTTCGTCGAAACCGCCTGGCAGTTCTACGCCCTTCGCTTTCTTTTAGGCATTGCCGAAGCCGGTCTCGCGCCTGGCCTGTTGCTCTACCTGACCTACTGGTTTCCATCCTATCGTCGCGCACGCATGACCGTGTTGTGGTTCATCGCCATTCCTCTGTCGGGGATGGTGGGTGGCCCCCTCTCCGGCTGGATCATGAATCACTTCGCCGGCATGCATGGCTGGGCAGGCTGGCAATGGATGTTCGTGTTGGAGGCTGTACCCACGGTCGTTGTCGGTCTTCTGGTACTGAGCTACCTCAAAGACGGAGTGCATCAGGCCACCTGGCTCAATGACGAAGAAAAAGCCCTGATCACTCGGGAGTTGGCTGAAGACGATCAGCAGAAAGTCACCCATGCCTCAGTCGGTGAATTCATTCGCGATCGTCGTCTGTGGTTGCTGGCTGCCATCTACTTCTGTGTGGTGATGGGACAGTACGCAATTACCTTCTGGCTGCCCACTCTGGTACGCAATTCAGGCGTTTCCGATCCACTACACATCGGCTTTCTGACCAGCCTGCCTTACCTCTGCGCCATTGCCGCCATGCTGCTGGTTGGACGCAGTGGTGACAAGCATCGCGAGCGCCGCTGGCACCTCATCGTACCAATGATTGCTGGCGCTATCGGCCTTAGCCTAGCGGCGCTAATGGGGGGAAATCCAACCCTGTCGATCCTCAGTCTTTGCCTGGCCGCATCCGGCATTTTGTCTGCGACCTCATTGTTCTGGATGTTACCGACCACGCTGCTTGGGGGCGTTTCTGCCGCCGCCGGCATCGCAGCGGTCAACAGCTTCGCCAACCTCGCGGGGTTCTGCTCGCCTTATCTGATCGGCTGGATCACCACAATCACCGGCTCAAGCGCCATCGGCATGTACCTGATCACTGGTGTGCTGTTCGCGGGGGCCGCTCTGGTACTGCGCATCCCCGCCGCCTTGGTCAATCGTTGAGTTAATGGAGTTTCACCATGACTACTAATCCTTCACTCGCTTCATCTACGACCCTGGTTGAACGCGCGCACAACATTCGCCGCCATGCGCTGCGAATGGGCCAAGTACAGGGACAGGGCTATGTTGGCCAGGCCCTCGGTGCTGCCGACCTGCTGGCAGCCTCCTACTTCCATGCCATGAACCATCGGCCTGCAGATCCTGAATGGGAAGAGCGTGATCGCTTCTATCTCTCCATCGGTCACTACGCCATTGCGCTGTACGCGGCCTTGATCGAAGCCGAAATCATCCCGCTCGACGAGCTGGAAACTTACGGTTCGGATGACAGCCGTCTGCCGATGTCGGGCATGGCCGCCTACACCCCGGGCATGGAAATCACCGGTGGCTCCTTGGGCCAGGGCCTGGGTATCGCGGTCGGTGCCTGCCTGGGCCTCAAGCGCAAGGGCTCGCCCTCCTTCGTTTACAACCTGCTGTCGGACGGCGAGTTGAATGAAGGCTCGACCTGGGAAGCGGTGATGTCGGCCTCGCATTGGAAACTCGACAACTTGATCGCGATCGTCGACGTCAACAACCAACAAGCCGATGGTTACTCCAGTGAAATCCTGTCGTTCGAACCCATCGTCGATCGCTGGCAAGCATTTGGTTGGTTTACTCAGCGCGTCGATGGCAATGACCTTGATGCTCTCGTCGCCGCCTTCGATGCCGCGCGCAACCATCCAACCGCCCAACCCCGCGTGATTATCTGCGACACAAAAATGGGCAAAGGCGTGCCGTTTCTGGAAACCCGCGAGAAGACCCACTTCATCCGCGTGGAAGAACACGAGTGGGATCTGGCACTGAGCAACCTTGAAGAAGGAAAAGACCAATGAGCAACACCGCTAACACGCCGACTTCGACTGGCGAGCCAATCAAAAAACGCCTGACTACCTCGGCGATGATCGCTTCCATTGCCTCAGAAGGCCAAGCGACTAAATCGGCCCCGTTCGGACACGCATTGGCTGCATTGGCGGATCAGCGCTCGGACATCGTCGGTCTTTCTGCTGACCTGTCCAAGTACACCGACCTGCACATCTTCGCCAAGGCCCATCCCGACCGTTTCTATCAAATGGGCATGGCCGAGCAATTGCTGATGAGCGCGGCCGCCGGCATGGCCCGAGAAGGCTTCGTGCCGTTTGCCACCACCTACGCGGTGTTCGCTTCGCGTCGTGCCTATGACTTCATCTGCATGGCCATCGCCGAGGAAAACCTCAACGTCAAGATCGTCTGCGGCCTGCCCGGCCTAACCACTGGTTACGGCCCAAGCCACCAGGCTACGGACGACCTGGCGATCTTCCGCGCCATGCCTAACTTGATGATCGTCGATCCGTGCGACGCACTAGAAATCGAACAGGCCGTGCCCGCCATCGCCGCGCATCAGGGGCCGGTGTACATGCGTTTGCTGCGCGGAAATGTGCCACTGGTGCTGGACGAGTACGGCTACAAGTTCGAGATCGGCAAAGCCAAGACCCTGCGCACCGGTAACGACGTTCTGATCATCTCCACCGGCCTGATGACCATGCGCGCACTGGAAGCCGCCAAGGCACTGCAAACCGACGGCGTCGATGTCGCCGTGCTGCACGTACCGACGATCAAACCCCTGGATGTGCAAACCCTTCTTGCCGAGGCAAGGAAGCCAGGTCGGCTGGTGGTCACAGCAGAAAACAGTTCGATCATTGGCGGTCTTGGCGAGGCCGTTGCAGGGGTGCTGCTGCGCAACGGAGTGACGCCAACTTTCAGGCAGATTGCTTTGCCCGACGCGTTCCTTGACGCAGGTGCCCTGCCGACGTTGCATGATCGTTACGGAATCTCAACTCAAGCCGTTTGCGCACAGATTAAAGGTTGGCTGTAACCGCACTCCAAAGGCACCTGCCCCCAGGTGCCGTTCAACTCGATGCAAGTTAGTAAACTTCCTCAGCCTCTAACGTCATGACTATGAAACCAGACGGGCTTCCTGATTCGGTAGCTCAAAGCAATCACCTGCAACGAGAGTCAACCGCCAACGCCCCTTGCCGTACCAGCACCCCGTTTATGAAATTGACGGCAGCGGCGAGCGCCTCACGCCCCTCGGAGAGCACCGGCGCATATGCCTGCCAGACATGAAACATACCGGGCCATACCTCCAGCCTGGTGTCCACGCCCGCTGATCCTGCGTTTCTCGCCAGACGTACTGCATCATCAAGTAGGATTTCACACTCCCCCACTTGAATCATCATTGGCGGTAACCCCTGCAGGTCAGCCTCCAAGATAGCAGTCTCGACCTGATCTACCAGGTAGGCGTCAGCACTGGCTTGCAACTTCTGAGGTGTAAGAAAGCAGTCCACTGCAATCTTGGTATGGATGCTTTCTCCGGTAAGAGCCAGATCCAGCCAAGGAGAAAACAGCACCACGCAACCTGGCAATTCCATTCCCATGGTCCTGGCGTGAATCAGGGCGGCCATGATCAAATGGCCTCCCGCCGAATCCCCCACCAATGCAATATCGTTTGCTCCTTCGCATTTAGCGAGTAACGCCGCATACGCAGTCAGAACATCTTGCTGTGCAGCAGGGTATGCATGTTCAGGTGTCAGTCGATAATCAACCACGTAAGCCGTGGAAGATGTACCGGCAGCAAGCGTGCCGGCGATTCCCTCAAAACCTTCAGCGCTGCCCACCATGAAACCACCACCGTGGACATAGAGCAAAGAGCGCTGGGAATCCACACAGGTTAACTTCCGCACAGGAACTCCACCGAGTGTCGACGCCGTGGAGCTGCAATCAGGCGGAGGCGAAAAACGCTTGCACAAGTGGTCAAAACCTATGCGAGCCTGCTGCAGCGATCCGGGTGGATTTTCTCGTCGAGAGAGCAGCTCATTACGAATAGCATTCAGTTCACAACTATTCATTCTTGCCTACCAATCAAAGAGTGACGTGGAGTGTCAGTCAGATATCAAGCACCAGTCTTGATGACTTGGCACGTGAAACACACTGCAGAATGACCGCATTGGAAGCACGCTCCTCTTCGCTGAGGACATAGTCCCTATGATCAACTTCACCCGCTAGCACCCGGCACTCACAGGTACGGCAAAGACCCTCCCGGCAGGAATAAGGCACCATTATCCCCACCTCTTCGAGTGCATCTAGAAGGCTGGTATCAGCTGGCACGGTTAACTCCATGCCACTGCGAGCAAGTTCCACTACGAAGCTTTTGTTCTGTTCCTTCTCAGGTGCATCCGACTCAGGTGCACTAAACAACTCGAAATGCACCTGGCCGGAAGGCAGGTAAGCCTGTGCGGCATCCCGTACCGCATTCATGAGCGGTGACGGCCCACAGCAATAGAGGTGGTCCGTTGCCTTTGCTTGTCGAGTAAACGCCTGCAGATCGGGACGACCAACCATTTCGTCATCCGAGTGAAATACTAATTTTCCGCCACGAGGAAGATGCTCGATGTAAGCAGCCCGGGACCGGGATCGGACGCAATAGAGAAGTTGCCATGGTTTGTCATTCGCATCGCACCAACGAATCATGCTAAGAATCGGCGTAATGCCGATACCGCCGGCGATAAAAAAATAGGTGCTTGCGTCGTGTGCCAGCGGGAAGTTATTGCGAACCGCGCTAATTTCGAGCAGGTCGCCAACTCGCAGATGTGCATGAATGAACGCTGAGCCACCCCGTGACGGCTCAGACAATCCGACCCCAATTGAGTAGCTTCCGTCCGAAGGATCGTACCGGTGAACGGAGTATTGCCTGATCAGACCATTTGGCAGGCGAATATCAATGTGCGAGCCCGCGTCGGCCACAGGAAGAGGTTGACCGTCCAAGGCCAGCAAGCAGATATCCATAATGGCGTCAGCAGCTTTCACTATCGCCATCACTCGAACGCGGTTCCAGTCGCTCATCTCAGACCTCCTGGATCTTGACGGGATTGCTTATCGCCTGCTCAGCCTTATAAGCATTCGCCACCAGCCATCTAAAATACGAAAGAGCAGCATCAGCTCCGATCGGAATCATTTTGAAATCGGAAGTCAACTTCAACATGCGATCTTGCGCATGAATCATATCGCTGTCCTCCTGGAACGCTGTGACGACCTGGTTGTGGATTGCCTGCGTGACCTCGGGGTCATCAATGGCGAAATTATGAGGCTGCGAAAAGAAGTAGTGCGTGGACTCGTCCGTCTCCGGGGTCAGCGCCTGAGTGCTGCGGAACTCTGCAGCATTGACTCGATCTCCCGCCTTGGCATTGTGGCCACTGGGCTGCATTCCCGAATCCATCAGGAAGATGCTCGGCAGCACGAAATCGTAGATATTCCAACGATCAACGGGCCCCGGATAATTTTTGATTTTCTGCACGAACGGTGCAGGTTTAATACCTTCACCCCAACGCGTTACTCGTACGCCGTTCTCCAGCTTTTCGACCTGAGGTATACAAGCCGCATAGGCCTCATCACCGCCCAGCGTGTTCGGATGAACGTAGGGCAAATGTGCGAGGTCAAGCAGATTGTCCGCGATCAGCAGGTAGTTGGTGGTGTAATAGGTGTAACCCTCAAGGCTTCGCCACTCAGGGTCATCCAGCCAATGCGTATCAGGGATCTGGGACGGATCCGCCAGGCTGGCATCACCCACCCAGATCCAGATCCACTTGTGCTTCTCCACGACTGGGAATGTGCGTACTTTAGCCTGCGGAGGAATGCGCTCTTGGCCGGGTATTTCGACGCAGCGCCCCGTCGTATCAAATAGAAGACCATGATACATACACCGAAGCTGATCGCCTTCCAGGCGTCCTTTCGATAGTGGAGCACCTCGGTGACAGCAACGGTCCTCGAAAGCCACAACTTTTCCGGAGCTATCCCGCCAAAGCGCCACTGGTACATTAAGAATCGTTCTTGCAAGAAGCTCGTCGACCGGAATCTCACTCGACCAAGCAGCTACATACCAAGCGTTACGAAGAAGCATGACCTTGACCTCATTTCTTGTTTTTGTTCTGGAAACTTTCCTTGCTGACTCTATGCTAGAGGTGGATCATGTATGCGCATAGATCATGGAGCTAATACACAACATGCATACCATTCATGGCAAGAAATTCGATCTAAACCTGCTGATCGCATTCGACGCGCTTCTGCGAGAACGCAATGTATCTAGAGCAGCAGAGCATCTTGGCTTGACGCAGAGCGCTATGAGCCACGCACTACGACGTCTACGGGAGTTCTATGAAGACCCCCTCTTCGTCCGTATTGGCGATGCAATGAAACCGACGCCGTTCGCGGAGGAGATGGGGGATTCAGTTCTGGAGATCGTTTCTGCCGTACAACACAAGCTGTTGGCACAGGCCAGTTTCGACCCTATGACGTCCACCAGGGTCTTCAGCCTTTGTATGACAGATATGGGTGAGTTGGTCTTTTTGCCAAGGCTGATTGCAGAACTTCAGAAAGTGGCCCCTAATTGCCGAATTCGAACGTCTCAACTGCCCAGCGAGCATATTGCCAATTCACTGGAGAAAGGTGATACAGACCTTGCTATAGGGTCCCACTACATCCAGAACCCTAACCTTTTTCAACAAGAGCTGTTCGTGCACTCTTTTTGCACTATTATCAGCTGCGCCTATCCGGTCGATGAACTGAGCCTTGAAGAATTTCTGGGCATGAAACATGTTTCAGTTGTGCTATCAGACAGCAGCAGCCGCTACGACCAATTCATCGATGAGCTGGGGTATCGAAGAGAAATTTACCTTACAACTCCACATTTCATAACTGTCCCGATGATACTGGAGAAAAACCCAAGCTTAATCTCGACCGTGCCCAGTGAGCTGGGGCAGACTTTTCTGCGCTACAACGCGGTCAAGGTGATAAAAACGCCGATCAATTCCCCCAGCTTATACCTACGACAGTATTGGCACCCGCGCTATCATCATGACCCCGGAAATATATGGCTGCGCCAGTTGGTAAAGCGTCTTTTCGACCGTTACATGAGCTAAGGGGCCTGATTTTTTGTACTGTTGATCGCAACACTTGATTATCGACAAGCCGACAAGATAAATCATTGCGACACGAGGGCTTTACCTCAGTCACCAAATCGCTCATTACAGGTGACATGCTTCGGAGCGCTCTAAAATCGCCTTAAATGAAACTTTACCCTTTCGAAATTAGGGTAAACGTTGGTGGAACTTCATCATCGGTAATGCGGCACCCATCTGCGCCCGCCAAAAATACCAGGCTATGGTGTTGAATTATGAGTACAAGCACTCAGTACGCTTAGGTCAAACCTTTACCATGAGTATCGTGCATAGTTTGTATTTATCAAATCATCTTGGCACGTTGACAATCCTGCTCTATTGTCCTTTTTTCAATACATCATTTATTCAGCTTTTTTATACTCCAAACAGATCCGTTCGAAAGCTGTTGCCAAATGGTGTGAGATTACAAAAAATGCAGCAGCAGATCATCGTAGCGATCTTAATCTAGGAACTCCGAAATTGACCAGTATGAAAAAACACTAATTAATGATCCAAAAAAGAAAATCATCAAAAGTCGCCAAATAGGCACCTTAGCCGACGCGCAGCTGGATCTGGCGACAGCCATGATTGCCATCAGTGGAGGCAAAGGCGTTCTCGACCGTGCCCAACGCGCGCTCAAGCTTAAGCTTCCAGTTTTTCCTTTTGACATTGATGTCGGGGCATTCTGCGATGATGGCCCGGGTGCCCCCCTGCTCCACCGGCAGTTCACCCAAAATCCAGCCGCCTACCTGCCTCATACCGGGGAGAGCGTTCGTCGCAAGATGCTTGGGCTATCAGCTCAACATACCCTGGGTGACCTACAGCCACTGGCCGACAAAACCATTCAACTCTTCGTTGATGAATTTGCGGCGAAGGACGCGGCAGCGTCCCCGGATGTCCTGGTGCTGACCGCGTTGCCTATCGAACTGGCCGCAGCTAAGCATGCCCTTGGCATCGATGAAGACGATTACGGTTTTCAGAGCGAGCACGGCATCCATGTCTGGCGAGTCAAGGTTGAAGGCCGGAACGGCCCTCTCACCTGTGTTGTAGCGTCGTTCAACGGTGCCGGAAATACCCAGGCATCAGCAGTGACATCAATGCTCATTTCCGAATTCCGACCCCATGCGGTGTTCATGATGGGCATCGCTGCCGGGATGCGATCGAAGTTGAAGCTCGGCGATGTGATCTTGTCCGAGCGCGTAGTTGCTTATGAAGGTGCTGCCGCGCTTTCGGGCGGTGTCATGGTTGCGAGGCCAGACATGTCCAAGCCCGAGTTCAGAACCCAACAAGACATGGGGGCTTACCTTGCCCGCGGTTCCCGCTTAGCACGCCTAGCACGACACGCTGAGTCCGTGGGACTGGTGTTCCCGCCTTCATCAGCCGCCGGCGAAGTGTCAACGGCCCTGAACCCAACACTCACCACGATTGCGGCAGGCGAAAAGCTCGTACGCGATGAGCAGCTCTTCAAGAAAATGCAGGAGCTGCATGGCAAGGTGTGTGTCGCTGAGATGGAGGCCCACGGTGTATTTGAAGCCTGCTCTAGACATGAAGTCCCCGCCCTGGTGATTCGAGGGATCAGTGACCATGGCGACCACCTCAAGGACGATGCACTTCATTATGTGGCATCGATGGCCGCGGCAGTCGTGACTGCTGACTACATCGCTCATGGGCTTATCTTGCACCGCAAATAGGTCGATTTGCGATTGGCTGGAGATGCAGCAAGTCGTCACCAGCCACCGTCGCTGCCACCGACCGACACAGATCTGATCTTAGATAAGTCGATGTTCGTGCAGAAACCTCACCTCCCCGCTGAAATTTAGGAATGTGCATGACCGCTGCCATCAGTGATTCAACAGCCCAAATCGCGTTTTCAATGTTTGAGAACAAAGGCGTCTACGCAGTGCTTCTTGGCTCGGGCGTATCACGCTCGGCGGGCATACCGACTGGCTGGGAAATCACCATGGAGCTGGTGAAACGATGGGGCATAGCGTCTGGTGCCGGCGAACAGGAAGATTGGCTCGCGTGGTACGTAGGTCAAACAGGAGAGCAGCCCAATTACTCCACGTTGCTCGAACGCCTGGCGACAACCCAGACTGAACGGCGAGCGATCATTCAAGGCTTTCTGGAACCTAGCGAAGACGAGTTAGAGGATGGCCTTAAACTGCCCACCCCCGCACATCGAGCGATCGCTGCGATGGTCAAAGCGGGTCATGCACGCGTGATCATCACGACGAACTTCGACCGACTCATGGAAAATGCGCTGCGCGATGTCGGCGTTGAGCCAACTGTCGTCAGCTCAGAAGACACCCTCGCAGGAGCGGAGCCACTCACTCATGCGTCCTGCTACATCCTGAAGATCCATGGTGATTACAAGGATGCCAGGATCCTCAATACCGATGGGGAGCTGGGCAAGTACCCGCCAGCGTTCAATACGTTGCTTGACCGCATCATCGATGAGTTTGGGCTGATCGTCGCGGGCTGGTCAGGTGAGTGGGATCATGCGCTGAGGGCGGCGTTTTTGAGGGCGCCCTCCCGTCGCTACCCGACCTACTGGCTTTCGCGAGGAAAATTGAGCGAGCGTGGCCAAGAGCTCATCACTCAGCGGCGCGCCAACGTCGTGACGGGCCTGGATGCCGACACCTTCTTCGATGGGCTGAACCTCAAACTGGAAACCATCCAGCAATCCCGCCTGCAGAACCCTGCCGGCATCGAGCTGACTCTCGCTATGGCCAAACGCTTTATGGCCAGACCCGAACACAGGATTCAGCTCGAAGATTTAGTGACCAGCCAGGCTCATCAAGCGATCAGCCATCTGGCTCCTCTCTTCGCAGAACGACCTCAGGGCAGCACGTCCAAGGATTTTACCGACCTGGTTGAGATCTACGAAGCGGCCATCGAGCCCCTAGCACGCCTTTGTGCAGTGTTAGGGCGATGGGGTGCAGGTGTTGAGCATACGATCGTTTTGGATGCGATCAAGGGCCTGCACGCTGCGTCTCAGGTCGAGCAGTCAGGGTGGGTAGCTGGACTTGCATTGAAGAGTTACCCGATAGCACTTGTTACCTATGCGTATGGCATGGGACTTGTGCGGGCCAACCGCCTGAGCGAGCTAAACGAGCTGTTTAACACGACACTTATCAACCGGCGCGAAATGCCTTTCCCTGTGGGACTTGATCTATCACCGTTCTACGTTGAGGGAGCCAATGGCCTGTTTGAATTATGGAAGAGCTTCGAAGACCAAAGTAGAGCTCTTACCCCATTGTGCAACCGACTCCATGACCGTCTTACGCCTCGGTGGGCGCCTGACTTCGCAGGTCTGCAGGATCACGGGCTGCTCTACGAACGGTTTGAGTTTTTCAGTTTCCTGTTCTTCTGCGAGCAACGCGGAGTCAGTGAAGAATCGCTCGCGGATGCGGTGAAAAACCACGGTTTCAAAAAAATCGCATTGGGCCGGCTTTCCTGGCATTCAGAGACCATCAACCGCTTCGCTCACGAATATGCGACCGAAGAGTACAGGGCCCCGCTGCTGGCAGCAGGGTTCGCACTTGGGTCGCAAAGCTACCTGGAGCAAATGCTTGAAGGACTGAAGCGGCTGTCCAGGTACTGACGCCTCACGCATTCCAATTAATGCAAATACGATTCAAATGGGGTACATGCGTTTGCTGGTGAAAACCCAGGACAAGTTTGGATTCTGGCAGCGGGCATCGAGGGAGGTGATTTATGCGTTCTTCATCGGGTCACTGCCACTCCTGGCCACCACCTCACAAGAAGAGGTGAGCGTTTTGGTGACCGCGCTACTGACCGCACCCGAGCTCATGGCTTACTACGTGTACCTGCTCATAGCATTCGCTATCGTCAGCATCTTCACGCTTAGGGTGACGTTTCAATCCTTTCACCTCATTGGAAGGTCGCGGGAAGTGCACACGTTCTTCATCAACGTAGGAGGTAGCTTGCTGACTGCCTGTAGGGCTGCGTTGGGGGCTGACCATGGAAGTAGTCCTGCTCGCCCACATCACATTTAACCGAATAGGCTCGGCCAGTGGCGGAGGCTTTCAAAGCCAACGCCAGGTCAAGTTTTCCGCTGAGCTACCAGACACCGACCAATCGGCCTTAAGGGAATTGGTGATCGAGATCGCCGAGACAAATGGTGAAGCGGCGGGAGCCTTGAGAGAATTGAGGTACGAGCGAAGCTACGGAGGGGAATTGGTACTCAACATCCAAGGCCCGAGCACCTCATACGGCACCGCTTATGCCCAATGTCGCATCATCCATGCGCTGAAAGCCAAAGGGCAGTACTTCGAGCTTCAGGCGGTAGAAGACAGAGACGTCACACCATATGCCTCATCTTGGCGGGCTAAGTAGTTCGCATATCGACTCATCGAACCACCAAGGTTTTGCCGGATTCAGGTTGGTCATCCAGTATACGGAGGCGCACTGAATACCAGCCACGGCCGCCGAAGTCCGCGTCATAAATCACCATTCGCGATCGCTCGCACACTCCGTGCGAATGGGGGCAAAACCGGGGGCATAATTCAATTTTTTCAGGCTGTAACTGCCGTCCTAGAGCCCAGTCAAAATGTTCTTTGGAGAGGACGACCTTGACTGTATTTACAGGCTTCGGGTTCACCACGCTTTGCGGCGCGGCTCAGCGTCAACCGCAACCACCCAAGCACGGCATCGATAGCTTTAACAATCAGGTTACTGCGCTGATCGGCCCTATGTCTCCATCACCAGGAAGTTCATAACACCCATCGACACGAACCTCCGCCGCTGGAATCATGTGATATTCGATGACTCTACCGAAGTCTGAGCGAATGCCCGGATCACTTCACCAGCAACAGAGAGCTCCGCGTTACCTACAGCCATCGCCCGAAGCTTGCCTCGCGGACTGTCCAGATCGGCAACTCATTAACGAACGTCTTCGCTTCTTCAGGTTCTTGCACCGGTAGGGGCTGTCCGGGGGACACAAGACTCGAACGCCTCTCAGATGGCATAGCTACCGAGATCCAAGATATCCGTGGGAGTAAATGTGGGAGTATTTTTTCAGATATGAAAAAGCCCAACCGGTGAAGATTGGGCTAAGTCATTGAAAGATATGGTCGGGACGGAGTGATTCGAACACTCGACCCCTAGCACCCCATGCTAGTGCGCTACCGGACTGCGCTACGCCCCGACTAGGCGTGAAACTCGTCCCTCACCTCGAGGAACGCTCAAGAATATATCGCAAGCTTTTGAAAACTGGAAGTATTTAAAAGCGAGAATTTATTTCTTGAGCACCACCAGAACATCTTCGAGCTCGGCGATCATCTGGCGGATCATTTGCTTGTATTGGGTGGTGTCGTCTTTGGCTTCATCACCGGACAAACGCAAGCGCGCTCCGCCGATGGTGAACCCCTGATCGTAAAGAAGCGCGCGGATCTGCCGGATCATCAGCACGTCCTGGCGCTGATAATACCGGCGGTTTCCGCGGCGTTTGACAGGATTGAGTTGAGGAAACTCCTGCTCCCAGTAGCGCAGCACGTGCGGTTTGACCGCACACAGCTCGCTGACTTCACCAATGGTGAAGTAGCGTTTGCCCGGGATGACGGGGAGTTCGTCGTTATGACTTGGTTCCAGCATAAGCCTCAACTCGGGCCTTCAACTTCTGCCCTGGACGAAAGGTGACCACACGGCGAGCCGTGATCGGGATTTCTTCCCCCGTTTTCGGATTGCGGCCAGGCCGCTGGCGTTTGTCCCGAAGGTCGAAATTGCCGAAACCGGACAATTTGACTTGTTCGTTGTCTTCGAGAGCGTGCCTGATTTCTTCAAAAAACAGTTCGACCAATTCCTTGGCCTCCCGTTTGTTCAGGCCCAGCTCTTCATACAGACGTTCCGCCATCTCAGCTTTCGTCAGAGCCCCCATACGTCACTTCCTTAACGTGGCGTTCAACCTTTGTTCGAGCGAGGTGAGGATGTTTTGCGTTGCGGTATTCACCTCATCGTCATTAAGAGTGCGCGATGGATGCTGCCAGGTCAAGCCGACTGCAAGGCTTTTTCTATCAGGATCAATGCCTTTACCCTGATACACGTCAAATAGCCTGAGGTCTGTCAGCCATTCGCCTGCATTTTCACGGATTACGTCCAGTACAGCCGTGGCTGCAACGTCTTTGTGCGCAATCAGTGCAAGGTCACGACGCACTTCAGGAAAGCGCGATAACTCGTGGAATTTAGGCATTTTGCCCGACGCCACTTCCGCCAGAACCAGCTCGAAGACGAAGACTGGACGGTCGAGACCGAGGGTTTTCGACAATTCAGGGTGGATCGCGCCAATGAAGCCGACCAGACGACCGTCACGCTCGATGCGCGCGGTTTGACCCGGGTGCAGCGCCGGGTGCTTGCCCGGTACGAAAGTGAACGCATCCAGGGCACCCGCGAAGCCCAGCACCGCTTCCACGTCAGCCTTGACGTCGAAGAAGTCGACGGTATCGCGACCTTGCGCCCAGCCTTCCGGCAGACGACTACCGCAAACAACGCCTGCCAACATCGGCTCTTGCTTCAAACCTTCAAGCTGACCAACGAAACGCAGGCCGCTTTCGAACAGACGCACGCGATCCTGCTGACGGTTCAGGTTGTGCTGAAGCGCCTTGACCAGGCCCGGCCACAGCGACGAACGCATGGCGGCCATGTCATTGGAGATCGGGTTCGCCAGCAGCAACGGCTCCACACCCGGATTAAACAGTTCGAACTGTTTCGGATCGATGAAGCTGTAGGTAATTGCTTCCTGATACCCACGGGCAACCAGCAGTCGGCGCAGTTCAGGCAGGTCGCTACGGGCTTCTGCCTTGGCTTGCGGCGCCAGACGCGCTTGCGGGTAACGAACCGGCAAACGGTTGTAGCCGTACAGGCGTGCCAGTTCTTCAATCAGGTCGACTTCCAGGCTGATATCGAAGCGATGGCTTGGCACTTCTACACGCCACTGCCCTGCCCCGTCGGCAGTAATGGTCAGGCCCAAGGCATTGAGCAGACGCTCCACTTCAGCCGAGTCCATTTCCATACCCAGCATCTGGGCAATGCGCTGGGCACGCAGGGTGATCGGAGCAATTTTCGGCAGGTGCTGTTCGCTGACGGTCTCGATGATCGGACCCGCTTCACCACCGGTGATATCGAGCAGCAAGCCGGTCGCGCGCTCCATGGCTTCGCGGGCCAGCTGCCAGTCAACGCCGCGCTCATAGCGATGGGATGCGTCAGTGTGCAGGCCATAGGAACGGGCCTTGCCTGCTACGGCGATCTGGTCGAAGAAAGCGCTTTCCAGGAACACATCGCGGGTGGTCGCGGAGACACCGCTGTGCTCGCCACCCATGACACCGGCGATTGCCAGTGCGCGGGAGTGGTCGGCAATCACCAGCGTATCGCTACGCAGGCTGACTTCCTGACCGTCGAGCAGTACCAGCTTCTCGCCCTCTTCGGCCATGCGCACACGGATGCCACCGTTGATTTCGGCGAGATCGAAAGCGTGCAGCGGCTGACCCAGTTCCAGCATCACGTAGTTGGTAATGTCGACGGCAGCGTCGATGCTGCGCACATCTGCACGACGCAGGCGCTCAACCATCCACAGCGGCGTAGGCCTGGACAGGTCGACATTACGAATCACACGACCGAGGTAGCGCGGGCACGCGGCGGGCGCCAGCACTTCTACCGAACGCACTTCGTCGTGGGCGGCCGGAACCGAAGCCACTACCGGACGAACCACCGCAGCGGCGTACAGTGCACCCACTTCACGGGCCAGACCGGCCAGGGACAGGCAGTCGCCACGGTTCGGGGTCAGGTCGACCTCGATGCTGGCGTCTTCCAGGTCCAGATAAACGCGGAAATCCTCGCCCACCGGCGCATCGGCCGGCAGCTCCATCAAGCCGTCATTGCCTTCACCGACCTGCAGCTCGGATTGCGAGCACAGCATGCCGTTGGACTCAACGCCACGCAGCTTGGCCTTCTTGATCTTGAAGTCGCCCGGCAGCTCGGCGCCGATCATGGCGAAAGGAATCTTCAGGCCCGGGCGCACATTTGGCGCACCGCAAACAACCTGGAAGGTTTCCGAACCGTTGCTGACCTGGCACACACGCAGCTTGTCGGCGTCCGGGTGCTGCTCGGTGCTCAGCACCTCGCCAACGACCACGCCACTGAAAACACCGGCGGCCGGCGTAACGCTATCGACCTCAAGACCGGCCATCGACAGACGAGCAACCAGCTCGTCGCGACTTACCTGCGGGCTAACCCAGCCACGCAGCCATTGTTCACTGAATTTCATCCTGCTCTCCTAAGAATTCGTTACGACTAGCGAAATTGCGCGAGGAACCGCAAGTCGTTGTCGAAGAACAGACGCAAGTCGTTCACGCCGTAACGCAGCATGGCCAGACGCTCAACGCCCATGCCGAAGGCAAAGCCCGAGAACTCTTCCGGGTCGATCCCGGACATGCGCAGCACGTTCGGGTGAACCATGCCGCAGCCCATCACTTCCAGCCAGCCGGTCTGCTTGCAGACGCGGCAGCCTTTACCGCTGCACATCACGCATTCCATGTCGACTTCAGCGGATGGCTCGGTGAACGGGAAGTACGAAGGACGGAAACGTACCGCCAGTTCCTTTTCGAAGAACACCCGCAGGAACTCTTCGATGGTGCCTTTGAGGTCGGCGAAATTGATGTCGCGATCGATCAGCAGGCCTTCGACCTGGTGGAACATCGGCGAGTGGGTGATATCGGAGTCGCTGCGGTATACACGGCCTGGGCAGACGATGCGGATCGGCGGCTGTTTCGACTCCATGGTGCGGACCTGTACCGGCGAGGTATGGGTGCGCAACAACATGTTCGCATTGAAATAGAAGGTGTCATGCATCGACCGGGCCGGGTGGTGGCCTGGGATGTTGAGCGCTTCGAAGTTGTGATAGTCGTCTTCGACCTCAGGGCCTTCGGCGATGCCGTAGCCAATACGGGTGAAGAACTGTTCGACGCGTTCCAGAGTGCGGGTAACCGGATGCAGACCACCGGAGGTCTGACCACGGCCAGGCAGGGTCACGTCAATGGACTCGGCAGAGAGTTTGGCAGCCAGATCGGCTTCTTCAAACAATGCCTTGCGCGCATTAAGGACCTCTGTGACACGCTCCTTGGCAACGTTGATCAGCGCACCGACCTGCGGACGCTCTTCTGCCGGCAAATTCCCCAGGGTCTTCATCACCTGAGTCAATTCACCCTTCTTGCCAAGGTAGTGAACCCGGATTTGCTCCAGGGCATTGATATCTTCAGCGCTTTGCACAGCCTCTAGAGCTTGAGAGACGAGCGCATCCAGGTTTTCCATGTACAGACTCCAGATACAAAATAGGGGAAGAGCTTGAAGGCTCTTCCCCTATTTATGACGTTTAACACCTGGCCCCACAGATGCGAGGCCGGGTGACTGTCGGGGGTACTTAAGCCAAGGTGGCTTTAGCTTTCTCGACAATCGCAGCAAACGCCGCTTTTTCGTTCACTGCCAGATCAGCCAGAACCTTACGGTCGATCTCGATGGACGCTTTTTTCAGGCCGGCGATGAAACGGCTGTAGGACAGACCGTTGATACGAGCACCAGCGTTGATACGAGCGATCCACAGAGCGCGGAACTGACGTTTTTTCTGACGACGGTCACGGTAGGCGTATTGGCCTGCCTTGATTACCGCTTGCTTGGCAACACGGAATACGCGGGAGCGTGCGCCGTAGTAGCCTTTAGCAAGTTTCAGAATTTTTTTGTGACGCTTACGGGCAATGACGCCACGCTTTACACGAGCCATGAGTTACTTCCTCTATTCTTGACTAAAATTAACGAAGGCGCAGCATGCGCTCGACTTTTGCCACGTCAGACGGATGCAGCAAGCTGCTACCGCGCAGTTGACGCTTACGCTTGGTCGACATTTTGGTCAGGATGTGGCTCTTGAAAGCGTGCTTGTGCTTGATACCGTTAGCAGTTTTCAGAAACCGCTTAGCAGCACCACTTTTGGTCTTCATTTTTGGCATGTTCGGATACTCCGCATTCAGTTGATAAACATAATCAGAAGGCCTGCCGTGCCCTGTTGATTACTTCTTCTTTTTCGGGGCGATGACCATGATCAGCTGGCGTCCTTCCATCTTAGGATGCTGTTCGACCGAACCGTACTCGAGCAAGTCACCTTCAACTCGCTTGAGGAGTTCCATCCCCAGCTCCTGGTGGGCCATCTCACGGCCGCGGAATCGCAAGGATACCTTGGCCCTGTCCCCATCACTCAGGAAACGTACCAGGTTGCGCAGTTTTACCTGGTAATCCCCTTCCTCCGTCCCTGGACGAAACTTGATTTCTTTAACCTGAATCTGCTTCTGGTTTTTCTTGGCCGCAGCAATCTGCTTCTTCTTTTCGAAGATCGACTTGCCGTAGTCCATCAGTTTGCAAACAGGGGGTACTGCATCGGCGGAAATTTCCACCAGATCCAGCTTGGCCTCTTCAGCCTTAAGAAGCGCGTCTTCAATTGACACAATCCCAAGCTGTTCACCTTCAGCCCCAATTAACCGAACCTCGCGTGCCGAGATATTCTCGTTGATCGGGGCTTTCGGTGCAGCTCGTTTATCTTGTCTCATTTCACGCTTAATAATAATTACTCCGAATCTGGGCGACCACGCCGGGAAACCGCTTGCGCGAGAAACTCAGCGAACTGGGCGACGGGCATCGAGCCCAGGTCAGCACCTTCACGAGTACGCACAGCGACAGTCTGCATCTCGACTTCCCGATCTCCGATAACCAAGAGATAAGGAACCTTGAGCAAAGTATGCTCGCGGATTTTAAAGCCGATCTTTTCATTTCTCAAGTCAGACTTGGCACGAAATCCGCTTTCGTTGAGGGTTTTTTCAACTTCAGCGGCAAAATCGGCCTGTTTATCAGTGATATTCATCACCACTGCCTGGGTCGGCGCCAGCCACGCAGGGAATGCACCCTCGTAGTGCTCGATCAGGATTCCGACGAAGCGTTCGAAGGACCCCAGGATCGCCCGGTGCAACATGACCGGGTGCTTGCGGCTGTTGTCTTCGGAGACGTATTCGGCTCCCAGACGGACAGGCAGGTTAAAATCGAGCTGCAGGGTACCACATTGCCAGACGCGACCGAGGCAATCTTTCAGCGAGAACTCGATCTTCGGACCGTAGAACGCACCCTCGCCCGGCTGCAGATCGTACGGCAGGCCCGCGCTATCAAGGGCTGCGGCCAGTGCAGCTTCGGCGCGATCCCAAAGTTCGTCGGAACCGACGCGTTTTTCCGGACGAGTGGACAGCTTCATTTCGACATCTTTAAAGCCGAAATCGGCGTAGACGTCCATGGTCAGCTTGATAAACGCAGCGGACTCGGCCTGCATCTGCTCTTCGGTGCAGAAGATGTGGGCGTCGTCCTGAGTGAACGCGCGCACGCGCATGATGCCGTGCAAGGCACCCGACGGCTCGTTGCGATGGCATGCACCAAATTCGGCCAGGCGCATCGGCAACTCGCGGTAGCTCTTCAGGCCCTGGTTGAACACCTGCACGTGGCAAGGGCAGTTCATTGGCTTGATCGCGTAGTCGCGGTTTTCCGACTGGGTGGTGAACATGTTGTCGGCGTAGTTGGCCCAGTGCCCGGATTTCTCCCACAGGCTGCGGTCAACGACTTGCGGCGTCTTGATTTCGAGGTAGCCGTTATCGCGCTGAACCTTGCGCATGTACTGCTCTAGCACCTGGTACAAAGTCCAGCCGTTCGGGTGCCAGAACACCATGCCCGGCGACTCTTCCTGGGTGTGGAACAGGCCCAGGCGCTTGCCGATCTTGCGGTGATCGCGCTTTTCGGCTTCTTCAATGCGCTGGATGTAAGCCGCCAGTTGCTTCTTGTCCGCCCATGCGGTGCCGTAGACGCGCTGCAATTGCTCGTTCTTGGCATCGCCGCGCCAGTAGGCGCCGGACAGCTTGGTCAGCTTGAAGGATTTAAGAAAGCGGGTGTTCGGCACGTGCGGACCGCGGCACATGTCGACGTATTCTTCGTGATAGTACAGGCCCATGGCCTGCTCGTTCGGCATGTCTTCGACCAGGCGCAACTTGTAGTCTTCGCCACGGGCCTTGAACACTTCGATCACTTCGGCGCGCGGAGTGACTTTCTTGATCACGTCGTAATCTTTCTCGATCAGCTGCTGCATGCGCTGTTCGATGGCCGCCAGGTCGTCCGGAGTGAAAGGACGCTCGAAGGCGATGTCGTAATAGAAACCATCATCGATGACCGGACCGATGACCATCCTGGCGCTCGGGTACAACTGCTTGACCGCGTGGCCAACCAGGTGGGCGCAAGAGTGGCGAATGATCTCCAGCCCCTCTTCATCCTTTGGCGTGATGATTTGCAGCGACGCATCGCTGTCGATGATGTCGCTGGCGTCGACCAGCTTGCCATCGACCTTGCCGGCAACGGTGGCCTTGGCCAGGCCTGCACCAATGGATGCGGCGACCTCGGCTACGGAAACCGGGTGATCGAATGAACGTTGACTGCCGTCGGGAAGAGTAATAGTTGGCATGGCGCCTCCTCTCCTAGTGGTGACCCCTACCAAAGGTCACGTGGGTTGGGATGAGCCAGTACAAGATCCGGTCCAGGCCATTCAATGACGAACGCCTGCCTTACAGCGGCAGGAGCCTTGCGGCCAACCGGAAAACCGAACCAGAGTGACTGGGATTCAAATCAGGGTTAATCGTGCATCTGCCGCTACCGGGACTGAAGGTCCGCCGGAGCCTGCAAACGCCCGAGCGAGGCATGCTAGCACAGATGAACGGTCGTCGATGCACACAGACTTTGTACGGGGGCAAATCGGGCATTTTTATGCCAGAGTGCTGAACTTGAACACCGCTTCGCCCCTCAGATAACACGTCATTGACCCACAAGGAGCATCCCAGCATGCGTCTGAACCGTTTGTTCGCCGTAGTTGCCCCCATCGTTCTGCTGCTGCCATTGGCCGCCCACGCCGATTGGCCAAAGGGTGAGCGCGAAAAATACATGGCGCAATGCGTCCCTGCAGCGGCACAAAAGATCGGTGATGCGAAGGCAAAAGCCGTCTGTGGTTGCGGCGCCGACCAGCTCAAATCCTATCCTGCCAAAGACCTTCAGGCATTGATGGACGGCAAGGCAAGTCAAGAACTGGCAAATCAGGCGATGCAGAAAATCGCCACTTGCAGGGTCGATACCGGGGCGAAGAAATAAGCGTCTGGCATTGATTTTTTCACCTGCACTGACCGAAAAAACAGACCGAATGTCACTTTGACTGAGATTTTTTGAAGGTTTTACAGCTTTTTTTTCGTCTTTTCTTTCGGCTGAAAGCCTTTTAAAACGGGGCCTCCAGCGATAGGAAGCACCAAAGACCGCTCGACAGCAAGGCAAACAGCTCGCCCGGGGGGCTCCCAAAGCGAACATTTCGACTATGATACCCGGGTGTGCCCAGTTGGCCTGAGCAGCACAGTACTACTGAAAATATATGTTTCTTGGAGATACACCATGTCTAATCGCCAAACCGGCACCGTTAAATGGTTCAACGATGAAAAAGGCTTCGGCTTCATCACTCCTCAAGGTGGCGGTGACGACCTGTTCGTACACTTCAAAGCTATCGAAAGCGACGGTTTCAAAAGCCTGAAAGAAGGCCAGACTGTTTCCTTCGTGGCTGAGAAAGGCCAAAAGGGTATGCAAGCTGCTCAAGTTCGCCCAGAGTAATTTCCAGGCGCACTAAAAAAACCCCGTCCATGTGACGGGGTTTTTTATGGCTGAAACAAAAGCCGAACGATCAGCCGCAGTTGACGCGCGTCACTACCCGGCTGGCATCGGTGTTCAGGTTCAGGCGATCGGAACGGTACTCCAGCGTCACCATATCGGTTGGCAGCAGGAACCGTGCACTTTGCGCCCCTGCGCGGGTACGCGCCTGCTCAAGCAACTGCGGCGATGCCTGTTTACCGACAGTGAACTCGGCAGCCTTTGCCTCACAGCGACTGTGACCCGTGTCAGTTGTCGCAACATCCGTTGTTGCCGACTCCGTAGAGGGAGTGCTGCAACCGGCCAGTGTGGCAACGGCCAACAAAGTACCCAATGACGCGAGCTTCCAAGGCATGAAGCCTCCTTATTCAATGATTAAGCTGAGATCGTGCGACAACCAGACTGGCGTTTGGTTTCACAGGGAGCACCCTGCCCATGATCCGGACGAGCCGCGATTCTGCCTGAGCGTCGCCCTGCCCTTAACCACTGAATCGTGACTGAATATGAACGACGCTCAATAGACGTCGATGTAGTCGTAAGGAGGATTGGGCCAGTTCTCTTTCAAGGCATTGAAGATTTGCATGACCCAGACTTCATCGCTGGCCGCGACCCGCCCGACATAACCTGAGCCCTTGGCCCAGGTTTCGAGCCGGAACGACAAGCCGTCGATATCGGTACCGCCCACGACACCCGAGGAGATGTAGGCGATGCCTCCCTTGGTGACCCGTAACTGGGTGTGCTCATCGTCACTGGCGCCGGCCAGCAACTGACGCACCGCCTCGAGGGTCAGGCCATCCGGGGAGTTCAAATCGATCTGCACAACGTGCTCCTTGAATATTCGACAAAGGCCAAGTGTCGCATAGCCCTCCTTTCATACCTAAGTCGGCGTGTCAAAAGCCCCGCAAAATGGTTAACTCGGCACTCAGACTTCCCCGACTTCACGAGCGCCATCATGACCACCGTAAGCATCGACGCTGACATCAAGGCCAAGTGGCAAGACGGCCACAGCTCCTACAGCCCAAGCAGCACGGAAGAGCTCGCCATTATCGGTATCGACCTTCTGGTCAGGGACCTTGGAACCGAAGCCGCCCAATCGTTCATCGAGCAGATTTTCGAGAAACACCTGTCGGACCAAAAGACCTGAGCGGTTAGCGCGAGGGAGTGAAACCCGCAGGCAAGCGCCTGCGGCAGATGATGCTTACTTCAGGCGGGCCAGGCGCTCGGTCAGCAGATCGAAGAAGCCCTGGGCATCGCCGCTTTCGACCCAGAAGGCATTCTTTGGCGCTTTCAAGCCGTCATACCAGTCGACGATGGTTTGTCCAAAGGTCGGTCCTTCGCGGCTGTCGATCACCACGTTGACCGAACGACCGCTGAACAATTGCGGCTTGAGCAGGTAAGCGACAACCGTGGCGTCATGCACCGGGCCGCCCGGAAGGCCATAGTGCTCCATGTCGCCCTTGATGTACTCATTGAGAATACTGCCCACCAGACGACTGGCGTTGTTGTTCAGCGCGGCAATCTGATTCAGGCGCGCTTCGCTGGTAAGGATCTTGTGGGTCACATCCAGCGGCAGGTAGGTCAGCTTCACACCACTGTTGAGCACCACTTCGGCCGCTTGCGGATCGGCGAACAGGTTGAACTCGGCCACCGGCGTGATGTTGCCGCCGTTGAAATGCGCGCCGCCCATGACCACCACTTCCTTGATGCCCTGAACGATACCCGGCTCCTGGATCAACGCCAGGGCCAGGTTGGTCTGCGGGCCAAGCATGGCGATGGTAATGCTGTGAGGCTCGGCAGATTTAAGGGTATCGATCAGATAAGGGATGGCACTGCCCTTGGCCAGGCCTTTGCCGGGCTCATACACGGCAATGCCCGACAACCCTTCCTTGCCATGAATATCCTCGGCATAGATGGGTGTGCGCACCAGGGGTTTCGGCGCCCCCGCATAGACCGGAACCTCTTCGCGCCCCGCCCACTCGCGGGCCAGTCGAGCATTGCGCGAGGTCTTGTCCAGGCGAACGTTGCCGGCAACGGTGGTCAATGCCCGGACATTCAGCTCTTGCGGCGATGCCAGGGCGAACAACAGGGCAACGACGTCGTCAGCCCCCGGATCGGTGTCGATGATCAGGTCGATCTTTGGGGCCGCGTGGGCGTTGGTTGCGGTCTTCAAGGTCAAAAGCAGCAGGCTCCGGAGCAGTGGGTGCAGTTTCTGAGCATAGCGATACGGGGCGCACGCCTTGTGCCAGGGACATCAAAACGCGGACAGCCCGTCAAAACGTAACCCCGGCGACCAGCACAATGTTGCAGTACGGCTGGCATTCGCCTGTACGAACAATCGCCCTGGCTTGTCGGCTCAGGACCTTGAATTGTTCATGAGTGAGCAACTCGCGCCGCCCCAACGCACCTTCGCCGTCCAGCTCTTGCAGCGCGACCAGGGCCGACGGCTTTTTATCCAGGATTTCCTCAGCCAGCACATGGCTTTCGACCTGCATCTCACTGAGCACCACCTTCAAGGTGCTGACAAAATCCGGAATGCCATGGGTCAGGGCCAGGTCGATCAATTCAACGCCCGGTGGAACCGGCAGCCCGGCATCACCGATGACGACCAGGTCGCCATGCCCCAATGAAGCGATCAGCCGCGATAGCGCAATGTTGAGCAGAGGTGTCTTTTTCATGGGGTTTTAAACGCCTGTACATCGCTCAAGACGGGAATCGAAGGTTGCGCGCCAGCACGGGTGACCGACAGCGCCGCGGCCACCTGTCCGAAGCGGATCGCCTGCGCCTCATCTTGACCCGCGGCCAGTGCCGCAGCGAAACCGCCGACAAACGTGTCGCC
This sequence comes from Pseudomonas sp. IT-P4, assembly GCF_949767755.1. Lineage (NCBI taxonomy): Bacteria > Pseudomonadati > Pseudomonadota > Gammaproteobacteria > Pseudomonadales > Pseudomonadaceae > Pseudomonas > Pseudomonas sp. IT-P4. The sequence goes on from NZ_CATKPX010000078.1 coordinate 136,800, forward strand.
GGCCGCCGTGGTATCGACAGCCTTTACTACGGGCGCGGGGAAATGTTCGAAGCGATGGCCATCGGCAAACAGCGAACCTTGCGCACCGAGGGTGATGATCACTTTGCCGGCGCCCAGGGCAATCAGGCGGGTCGCCGCGGCTTGCGCAGTTTCGAGGGAGTCCACCGACACACCGCTCAGTGCCGACGCTTCGCTTTCGTTTGGAATCAGGTAATCGATGGACGCGTACCAGTCCGACGGCAGCGGGCGGCTGACCGGTGCCGGGTTGAGGATGACGGTCTTGCCCAGTTCGCGACCGCGCTTGAGCGCATGGCCAACGGAAGCATCGGGCACTTCCAGCTGACAGATGAGCACGTCCGCCGCCTGTATCACCGAATCAAAACGGTCGATGGCTTCAGAGGTCAATGCCCCGTTGGCGCCGGGGACGATCACGATGGTGTTCTGACTGCTGTCGTCGACCACAATCAACGCCACTCCACTGGAACCATCAACGATGCTCACCGCCTGGCAATCGATCTGCTCGGCCAACAGCGCCCCGCGCAGCACCTCACCATAAGCGTCATTGCCCACGCAGCCGATCATCGACACCTGGGCCCCCAGCCGCGCCGCAGCCACGGCCTGATTGGCGCCCTTGCCGCCGGAGACGGTGGTAAACGACTGCCCAATCAGCGTTTCACCGCCCTTGGGCAAGCGTGGCGCCCGGGTCACCAGGTCCATGTTCAAACTGCCTATCACCACTACTTTTGCTGGCATACATTGCTACTCATCGATTCTGTTTCGGCGGCGCTGTGGGTTCAGCGGCTTTCTGTTTTCAATGGCTTTTTGTTTTAACGGCTTTCTGTTTTCAACGGCACTGGGCAAACACGCCAGCCAGCGGCGCCGTCGATTCACGTATGACGATACTCGGCGTCACGATCCGCTGATCGGTCGCCAGGCCCGGCGTGGCGATCCGCCGTAAAAGCACTTCGGCAGCCATTTCGCCGAGCTGCAGGATCGATTGCCCGACCGTGGTCAACGACGGGTAGACATAGCGACTCATCTGGATATCGTCGAAGCCGATCACCGACAACTCGCTCGGCACGCGAATATTGCGTTCGGCGGCGGCCCGCAGCACGCCGATGCCGATCATGTCGTTGGCGGCAAAAATGGCGCTAGGCGGATTGCTTTCCAGCAGAATCGCGGCGGCGCTGTAGCCGCCGGTGCTGGTGAAATCGCTTTCCAGCATGCGCCCGGACGAGACTTCGATGCCCGCCTCCTTCAAGGCCCGGCGATAACCCGCCAGTCGCATCTGCGCCACGCTGGTGTTTTCCGGCCCGCTGATGGTGGCGATATCCCGGTGCCCCAACTCCAGCAGATGTCGGGTCGCCAGATAGGCGCCGTATTCATGATCGATACGCACCAGGTCCGCATCGACACCGTCCAGTCCGCGGTCGACGATCACCATGGGCGTGCGGACGCCTTTCAGGCCTTGTACCAGGCCACTGTCGCCACCGGCCGAGGCGACAATCAGGCCGTCGATGCGTTTTTCCAGCAGCACGCGCAGGTAGCTGCGCTGCTTGTCCGGATTGTCGTCGGAGTTGCACAGGATGACGCAGTAACCGTTTCGCTCGCAGTAATCCTCGATACCCCGGGCCAGTTCGGCGAAATACGGGTTCAGGCTGTTGGGCACCAACAGGCCGATGGTCGCCGTGGTCTTGGCCTTGAGCGAACGGGCCACGGCGCTGGGGACGTAGTCGAGGGTCTGGATTGCCGCCTCGACCTTGATCCGGACTTCTTCACTGACCGGGCGGGTCTTGTTCACCACATGGGAAACCGTGGTGTAGGAAATGCCGGCAAGGGCTGCCACATCTTTGATAGTCGCCATGACTCAGGTCCGCCGGCTTGCGCGTTGACTGCGATAAGTATCCAGCACCACCGCCACCACGATCACCGCACCGGTAATGATGCGCTTGGTCGGCTCGGTTGCGCCGATCTGCGCCAGCCCCGCGGCCAGCACGGAAATGATCAGGACGCCAAAAAACGTGCTGATCACCGAACCGCGCCCGCCCATCAGGCTGGTCCCACCGATCACGACGGCCGCGATCACCTGCAACTCAAGACCGGAACCGGCATTCGGGTCGGCGGCTTCCAGGCGAGAAATCTGGAACAACGCGGCAATACCGGCCAGCAACCCCATCAGGCTGAAGACCAGGATCTTGTATGGCTTGGGGTTGATCCCCGCCAGCCGTACGGCCTCTTCGTTGGTACCGATCCCGATCAGGTAACGACCGAACACCGTGCGGGTCAATACGGCCTGGGCGACGAAAATGATCAGCAACGCAATGATGAACGACGGCGAAATGCCGAAGGCGATCGGATTGGACAACCAGGCGAACGCATCGCCGATGTAGGCCGTACGCGAACCGGTCATCTGGTACGCCACCCCGCGAGCCATTTCCAGCACGCCCAGGGACACGATGAACGACGGAATCCGCCACGCCACCGTGATCGAGCCGGTGACGGTACCGGCGAGCGCCGCGACGGCCATGCCCAGCAGCGCCGCCGGCAGTACGCCCCAGCCCCAGCCGAGAATCGCCACGCTCACGGTCGAGGCCGCCAGCGCCAGCACCGAGCCTACCGACAGGTCGATGCCACCGATGATCAACACAAAGGTCATGCCGACCGCCAGCACCATCAGGTCCGGAATCTGGTTGGCCAGGGTGCTGAAAGTATCGTAGGACAGAAAATGACTGCTCAGCACCGAGAACAGCACGATCATCGCCAACAAGGCACCCGCCAGGCCCAGATAGGTGCCCAGGCCGTAGAAGTTGCCACTGCGTTTGCCGGCGGAAGAAACGGTATTCATGGAAGATCCCTAGGCGCGGCTTCAACGAGCTGCGCATCACGTTTTTGGTAGCCGGCGAAAGCAGCGGCGAGCAATTCATCCTGGGTCCAGCTGTCGCGATCGAAGGTATCGATCAGGCGCCCGGCCGACAGCACGCCGATCCGGTCGCAGATCAGCATCAGCTCGCGCAAGTCGCTGGAGACCACCACCAGCGCCTTGCCTTGGCGAGTCAACTCGCCGAGCAGGTTATAGATATCGAACTTGGCGCCGACGTCGATGCCGCGGGTCGGCTCGTCGAACAGCAGCACCGAGCAATCGCGCTCCAGCCAACGGCCGATGACGACCTTCTGCTGATTGCCGCCGGACAACTCTGACACCAACTGTGCCGGACCAGAACTGCGAATGCGCATGGCGTCGATCTGACGCTGGGCCAGGGCGTTCTCGCCATCGTTGTCGACAACGCCCGCGCAGGAGATGCCGGGCATGTTGCCCAAGGCGATATTGGCGCCGATCGATTGCGTCAACAAAAGGCCTTCGCCCTTGCGATCTTCGGTGATCAACGCGATGCCATGCCCGACCGCATCCACTGGCGAACGCACATTGATGACCTGCGCCGGCGCCCCCAGGGCAACCGTGCCGCTGTCGGCGATATCGGCACCGAAGATCAGGCGCAGCAACTCGGTGCGCCCTGCGCCAATCAAACCGGATATCCCGAAAATCTCTCCGGCACGGACTTCGAACGACACGCCGCGAACCTTGTCGGCACGGCTCAGGCCCTTGACCGTCAACATCGGAGCGCCGATCTTGCGCGCCCCCATATCGATGTGTTCGCCGAGCTCGCGACCAACCATCAGCGTGACCAGTTGCTCGCTGTTGTAGTTGGCCATCGGCTCGACACAGACCAGGTTGCCGTCGCGCAGCACGGCAATGCGCTGCGCAACCCGCGCCAGTTCTTCAAGGCGATGGGAGATATAGATGATCGATACGCCGCGCGCCTGCAGGCGGGTGATCTGCTCGAACAGCATTTCGACTTCGCGGGCAGTGAGCATTGCCGTCGGCTCATCGAGAATCAGCACATGACAATCGCCAATCAGGTTGCGGGCGATCTCGACCATTTGCTGATGGCCGATGCCCAGTTCGCCGACCAGGGTGTCCGGGTCAATGGCGTCGAGCCCGACATGAGCCATGGCCTCGATGGCCGCCTTGCGCAACTGCTTGCGACTGATCCAGCCGCCTTTGCTGGGCAGGTTGTCGAGAAACAGGTTTTCCGCCACCGACAAGGTCGGCAGCAGATTGAGTTCCTGCATGACCATGCGGATACCCAGCGCTTCAGCCTGAGCCCGGCTACCCGGACGATAGTCCTGCCCCTGAAACCGCATCTGGCCGGTGGTCGGCGTGACCAGCCCGCCAATAATCTTCGAAAGCGTACTTTTGCCTGCACCGTTCTCGCCGGTCAACGCCAGCACTTCCCCGCGCATGAGCGTCAGGTCGATGCCGGTAAGAACCGGCTGGGCGTAGGTCTTGCCGATACCGCTGACCGAGAGGACTGCGTCCGGAGCGCAAACTGACATAAAAACTCTCCATGCGCCCGTCCGGCTGGACGAGCGCCGTTGCGTCGCCAGAAGGTTACTTGGTGACCAGCTCTACCGGCGTTTCGATCACGCCATTGGCGCCGCCTTCGACCTTCTCGCCCTTGAGAATCTTCAATGCAGTCTCGATGCCGAACACCGCCTGTCTGGCCGCGAACTGGTCCGCGGTGGCCAGCACGCGACCGTCCTTGAGCATTGGCTGGATGGCATTGATGTTGTCGTAGCCGACCACTTGCACCTTGCCGGCCTTGCCCGCGGCGCGCACGGCGGATACCGCGCCGACCGCCATGCTGTCGTTGCCGGCCAACAGGGCCTTGGTTTGCGGGTATTCGCTGAGAATCGACGCGGCGACCTTGTTGCCCTTGTCGATCTCCCAGTCACCGGATTGCAGGGACACGACCTTGATCTGCGCCGCCTCCATCGCATCTTTGAAACCCGCGGTCCGCTGCTGGGCATTGGTGGTCGTGGACACACCTTCGATGATGCCGACTTCGTCACCGGCCTTGAGCTGTTTGGCCAGGTAATCCCCCACCAGCCGTGCGCCCTTGCGGTTGTCCGGGCCTACGAACGGAACATTGATGTTTTTGCTTTTGACGACGGCGGGGTCCAGTTGGTTGTCGATGTTGATCACCGTGATACCGGCATCGATGGCTTTCTTGATCACCGGGACCATGGCCTTGGAGTCTGCCGGTGCAATCACCAGTGCATTGACCCTGGCCAGGATCATCTGCTCGACGATACGCGTCTGGCCTGCGGTGTCGGTTTCATCCTTGATGCCGTTGGAGATGAGCTCGAATTCGCCGGAGTGATCTTTCTGGTACGCCTTGGCGCCATCTTCCATTGTCAGGAAGAATTCGTTGGCCAGGGATTTCATGACCAGTGCGACTTTCGGCTTTTCAGCGGTTTCAGCAAAAGCCGAAGAGACAGGCAATGCAGCGGATGCGGCAGCCAGCATAGCGACAGCGAGAAGACGTCCAGCGAATGGCAGCTTCATGGGTTCACTCCGATCTTATGATTATTGTGAGCAACGCTTGCGCTGGCGTAAGCTTCACGGCCCACCGCGATGAAAAGCCATCATTGGAGCCGCGCAAACGTTTGCGTGAACCAAACTATGCGAACCCTGCCGGATTTTGTCAACGACCTGAAAAATGCTTTCAGAGATGCGTGGCGAAAAAACGGCATTCAACTCATGCCGTGGTGTTGACCACCGATCCCGTGCCGGAACCCTTGGCCAGCTCCTTGATCAGGCTCGCACTCACTTGCAGGATGGCGCCGTTGGTGTCGGCAACCTGCCCCTGAATGGCCGCTACCGCGGTGGTCTTGGCTTCCGGACTCGGATAGGACGCCGCCTGGGCTTGCGCCAGCTGCTGTTGTTGCTCACGCAATTGCTGCTGCAATTCCTTGAGGCGTTTGAGCAAGACCTTCACCGCCACGCTGGTGTTATCGCTGGTTTGCGATTCGGCCTGTGCGCCGGCACTCTCCCCCAGACCAACCGGGCCCGTCTTGACCTGGTTGCCGTCGCTTTTTTTTGCACCCGGCGCTTGAGCAGCCGCATCAGTTGTCGCGTCGCTCAAGGCACGAAGGGTAGTGGCCGATTTGCCACCGATGGTGACGCCGGCGGCATTGGGAATGCCAACAGATAACGACATGTGAACTCCTGAAGAAAAAGATCCCTTGAAGGAGCATCGACCGACGCGGCTGTTTCTTTAATGGTCACTGATGATTTGACGCGTTGAAATCTTAAACAGAACTGCAATCCGTTTCGGAGAGCCGAACGCAAAATCTGCATATGTTCGGCAATCCGAACATCCAGACTCAAAATCACACCTGATACAAACAGCAATACCATTACAAATCATTAACTTAAGCGTGTTTTTTCGATTCTGAGTATTACTGGTACAGATCCTGCTTTTCCCTCACACCCCCAGCGTTCAGGTTCGTCTGGGGCGTATCTAGATGAACTTGCATCTGCACCGTCTCACAACTAGAAGAGAAAAATAATGACATCTGCACTTAAGACCTTTGTTCCGGGCGCCTTGGCCCTCCTGCTGCTTCTGCCCACTGCCCTTCAGGCCAAAGAAGCCGAAACCCAACAGAAACTGGCCAACGTGGTAATCCTGGCCACGGGCGGCACCATTGCCGGTGCGGGCGCCAGCGCCGCCAACAGCGCGACCTATCAAGCGGCGAAAGTCGGCATTGAACAGCTGATCGCCGGCGTCCCGGAACTGAGCCAACTGGCTAACGTTCGCGGCGAACAGGTCATGCAAATCGCCTCCGAAAGCATCACCAACGAAAACCTGCTGCAACTGGGTCGCCGCGTAGCCGAACTGGCCGACAGCAAAGACGTCGATGGCATCGTGATTACACACGGCACCGACACCCTTGAAGAAACGGCGTACTTCCTGAACCTGGTGGAAAAAACCGAGAAGCCGATCATCGTCGTGGGCTCCATGCGCCCAGGTACCGCGATGTCCGCCGATGGCATGCTGAACCTGTACAACGCGGTGGCCGTGGCCAGCAGCAAAGACGCGCGGGGCAAAGGCGTGCTGGTGACCATGAACGATGAAATCCAGTCGGGTCGCGACGTCAGCAAAATGATCAACATCAAGACCGAAGCGTTTAAAAGCGCCTGGGGTCCGCTGGGTATGGTGGTCGAAGGCAAATCCTACTGGTTCCGCTTGCCAGCCAAGCGCCACACCATGGATTCCGAGTTCGACATCAAGAACATCAAGAGCCTGCCTGACGTCGAGATCGCCTATTCCTACGGCAACGTCAGCGATACCGCCTACAAGGCCCTGGCTCAATCGGGCGCCAAAGCCATCATCCACGCTGGCACCGGCAATGGCTCGGTATCCTCGCGGGTAGTCCCTACCTTGCAAGCCCTGCGCAAGGACGGCGTGCAGATCATTCGCTCCTCCCATGTCAACGCCGGTGGCTTTGTATTGCGCAACGCCGAACAGCCTGACGATAAATACGACTGGGTCGTTGCCCACGACCTGAACCCGCAGAAGGCCCGGATCCTGGCGATGGTCGCACTGACCAAGACCAACGACAGCAAAGAACTGCAACGGATGTTCTGGGAATACTGATTTGCCCTCGCCCGACCGGATCCGGTCGGGCACCCCGTGCGCCATTCGCCAGTTTTGGCGAGTGGCTGCCGCTGGATCTTACAAAAAAACTCCCTTCGCCTTACGCCAAACGGAACAAATCGCTGTCAGAGGATTTTCTTGGTTTTTAAGCAGTTGCGAAATGGCCTACAGTTAAATACTGTATGCACGTACAGCTTAATAAGGATAATTCCGTGGACACCACCTCTACCTCTCCTGACACCTATGTACGCATGGGCTTGCGCGTTCAGAAAATCATCAACTCTCCCACCGCACAAAAGGCCAGGGCAGCATTGATCTTCCGCCTGCCTGACGAACCGGTGGATGAATGGGAACGCTTGCTGGAAGAAATCGACGAGAACGACAACGTCACCCTCGCCTATCGCGACGATGGCGGCGTGCAGATCTTCTGGGTTGTGCCGAAGGAAGATTGAGTCGATGAGTGTCCGCTGGTTTGCCTTGCTGTTTCTGTTTGTTGTCATGGGTGCGCAAGCCGACGCGCCGCGCACCTTCACCGAAGCGAAAAAGGTCGCCTGGAAGCTCTACGCGCCCCAGTCCACCGAGTTTTACTGTGGCTGCAAGTACACCGGTAACCGGGTGAACCTTGCCGCCTGCGGTTACGTGCCGCGTAAAAATGCCAAACGCGCATCCCGCATCGAGTGGGAGCATATTGTTCCGGCCTGGCAAATCGGTCATCAACGCCAGTGCTGGCAAGCGGGCGGTCGCAAGAACTGCACCCGCTACGACCCGGTTTACCAGAAGGCCGAGGCTGACTTGCACAACCTGGTGCCCAGCATTGGCGAGGTCAATGGCGATCGCAGCAACTTCAGCTTTGGCTGGCTGCCCGAGCAGTCGGGGCAATATGGTTCATGCCTGACCCAGGTCGACTTCAAGGCCAAGAAAGTCATGCCCCGCCCTTCCATTCGCGGCATGATCGCCCGGACCTACTTCTACATGAGCAAGCAGTACGGCTTGCGCCTGTCGAAACAGGATCGGCAACTGTACGAAGCCTGGGACAAGACCTATCCGGTACAGGCCTGGGAACGCCAACGCAACCAGAGCGTGGGGTGCGTCATGGGGCGCGGCAACGAGTTCGTCGGCCCGGTAGACATGAAGGCCTGCGGTTGAATCCGGAACGGGACACCTGAAACGACAAAGGCCTCGAGGTTAAACACCCAAGGCCTTTTTTGTTTCTTCAACGCCTGCGCTACAGAACGTTATTGAGCGACCGGACGCTCAAGCACCAGCAATTCGATGTTCTGCTTCTTCGCGCGAGTGAGCGCCGCGCGGACTTCATCCTGCTTGGTTTCGGCCTCGGCTTTCGAATTGAACGGCCCCATCAGGACTCGGGTATTGCCATTCTCCTTGACGACGCTGGACATGAAACTGTGCTCGATCAGCCAGCCACTCAAATCGCTGACCGCCTGAGGGGTTTCACCTCGCACCTCAAGATCCCATTGGGGGCCGGATACCGGCGCGGGTACGGCCGCCATGACCGGCTTGGGCTTCGGCGCATCCACAGTGCTGCCCTCGCCACATCCCGCCAATGCCAATATCGCGATGACCAAAACCATTTTGCGCACGACGCTTCCCTCCAAATGCATAAAGCGGTGATTTTAACACCCATGAATACTTCGCGAGTGCCGCAAAATGGGCTTAAAACAACGAGAATGATGGTTGCGGCCTCTGTATAGTTACGCCTTGGGAATTAATGCCGCATCTGCGCGTCAGAAAGAGGCACCCAAACCGCGAGACTTCGCACTAATCTATACATAACACCGACCTCTGCACTGTCCGAATCAGGTGCCCCACAAAGCAATCAAGGAGAAGACCATGCTGATACTCACCCGCAAAGTCGGTGAAAGCATAAACATAGGTGATGACATTACGATCACCATCCTCGGCGTAAGCGGCCAGCAAGTCAGGATCGGCATCAACGCTCCGAAGGACGTTGCAGTGCATCGTGAAGAAATTTACCAGCGCATTCAGGCCGGCCTGACCGCCCCGGAAAAGCCGCAATCCTGAATCCTGTTGCAGTCAGTAGCCAGCCCGTTCAGTCCGGAATCACGGCTGGCTAAAGATTCAGCACCCCATCGCCCTGCTCATTCGCCCCACTCAAACCCCAGGGGTCGATACTAGCGGCAAGTTTTACTCTATTGCTGTCAGACTTTTCTGGTTTGCCCCAGGGAAGGATGCGTTCACTGCGCGGTCAACCAAGCATCACGCCTCGCGCCATGCCCGTCGCCGCTACCACCATCAGCAGCACCAGCAGCGCCTCTATATGACTGATCCGTGCAAACAGCTTCGCACGGCCGGTATCGATCGACACTTTACGGGCAAGCGCTATCCGCCACTTGATCAGTGTCACCATAGGCGCGATTTCCAGTAGCAAGATCAGGACGAACAGCGACATCTTCAGATGAAACAACGGCTGATGCAGGTAATAGTCCGTGCCCTTCTCGTACCCGCCAAACGCTCGCATCCCGCCACTGATCAATAAAACGACAGCTGAAATACCCCAGATATTGTCTGCCATCAGAACACTGCGCACCTCCGCAGCCCCATCGGCCAAGCGCCGAAAAGCCGTGCCTCGAACCAGCACCGCCCAGAATCCCAAGGCAAATGCCAGAAGATGAACCGCCGCCAGAAACCAGTGAGTCAGCATAGAGAAACCCCTGCCAGGTCGAAGTTGTATGAGCCTGTCAGTAGTAGCCCATGAAATGGCTGCGTGCACGGCATCCAGGGACAATGCCCGGAACACAATACGACAGACCAACTAGACTCCACTGCGCTGGTATTGAGCGTCCGCGACGGTACCCGCCCCAACAGCAACTCACTCCCACCGCGTTGAACTGAGTAAACAAAATCATGTGTGAATCATGTGATTCAAGCTCTGCTTCAAACACAACAGGCCGTCGTCGTTTTCTTCAATTTGCCGGATTGAGCGCAGGCGCCCTGCTGCTGACCGGCACACTGCCCGGCAAGATCATCCTGGCAGCCGAAAAAGCGACAGCCCCACCCAAACCACAAAACGTAATCAGTCCCGACATGGCATTGAAAAGACTGATGGAGGGCAATGCACGATATGTAGGCGGCACTTCCACAACCCACGACTTCAAGGCAGAGCGAGAGGCCCTGGTGTCCGGCCAGAATCCATTCGTGGCCGTGCTGAGCTGCTCCGACTCGAGGATCGCCCCGGAATATGCGTTCGACACCGCGCGCGGCGATCTTTTCTCCATCCGCGTCGCGGGCAACTTCGTTACGCCGGAAGGCCTGGCCAGTCTTGAATACGGCGTTGCCGTACTGGGCGCCCCGCTGATTCTCGTACTCGGGCATGAGAGCTGCGGCGCCATCGAGGCCGGTATCAAGGCGGTCAAGGACCAGACGATTTTCCCCGGCCATATCCCGAAACTGACTGACGCACTCAAGTCAGCAGTCGAGGCAGTACTCAAGCAGCCCGGGAACCTGATGGAAAACGCCACCGCGCAAAACGTCAAGAATTCGGTCAACAGCCTGAAACAGGCCTCGCCATTGCTGACTGATGCGCAGAGCAAAGGCGCGCTGAAGATCGTGGGCGGCATCTATCGCCTGGCGAGCGGCAAGGTAGAGTTGATCGCCTGAACCGCAACGCGCACAGCGTCAGCATCGGTGCATAAGCCCGCATGCAAAGAGCCCAGCGCGACGGCTGGGCTCTGATTATCTTCGGTTTTGCATCATTTTATCCGCGAGGACCCTGGCCCTCTCGATCAACAGGTTCTGCCTGTCCTCATGAGTAGCCTCGCCCACAATCGGGGCAGTCAGATTGCTTTCGGCAATCAATGCAGCGCAGAAATATCGATCCCAGACAGCCGTGTCCACAGGTGCCTGCTTGCTCATTTGATCGGCGTTCATAGGCGGCTCCTTTTGATAAGGTCGCATTGCCAGTTTACGCCTGAATGACAAAAAATCCGGACCATCATTCACAGTCACCTGCCATTCGTCGCCTGCCAGAACACAACGAGGAATTCGCCCCTATCCATGGCTTGAGGCTTGCTAAGATCGCCCGTAGCAGCGCCGCAATGACAGGATTCTGACGCCGCAGCCATTCAATCAATGCTTAAGGACGCCAGCGATACGCTTGGTCAGTCACCGGGAGATGTAACGTGTCAACGCTCAACGAAATCGCAATGAATCACGCGAGAATGGCCAAGGAACAAGCAGGAAAGTCGACCGAACTGAGCGAGCGCCACCTCCAGATCGTAGGGAGCTTCGAAGTACCGTCCATTGAAGTACAACAGAACATCCCACTGCACCTGATCGCGGGAGCCCAGGAAGGCCACCATGGCCTTGCAGCTACCTTTGCCCTCTGACACCTACTGAGGCTGGCGACGATCTGAACGGTTTACCCGGCAATCATCCGGCATCCGCTCAGCAATCGTCGCGCCTTGATGGCCCGGCACTACTTTTCTGATCCGGGCATCTCATCTTTCAAATACCGCGAAGTGATTGCCAGCCGAATGCAATGTTCAGCAAAAACACGCAATGACTTGTGGATTGAAAATCCATGAACTAGACATAACTCCACAGTCCGCTTCCCCAAAGATCGGTAACGATTCTTTGGACAACAAAAAAGGGCCCACCTTTCGGTGAGCCCTTCCAGACCGCCCAGCAGAGCGGATTTTGTTTGGTAGGCGCGATTGGACTCGAACCAACGACCCCCACCATGTCAAGGTGGTGCTCTAACCAACTGAGCTACGTGCCTGCTGTGAGGCGGCATTCTACGGAATTCCGGAGGGGTGTCAACACCTTTTTTCGCGCTAACCCTATGAATATGCAAAATATTTAATTTTGCCGCTACAAAGAAGATTTTCCGGGTGGCTGGCGGGGGATTTTCAACTCGGGTAGGATCAACGCACTCGTAAAATATATTAAACAGAGGCTGCCGGATGGCTAACACTCCCTACCCCGAGTCCTACTACGCCGCATCGGCCAATGCGGTTCCGCCGCGCCCGGCGTTGCAGGATGACGTGGAGACCGATGTCTGTGTGATTGGCGCCGGTTACACAGGGCTGTCCTCTGCCTTGTTTCTGCTGGAGAACGGTTTCAAGGTCACGGTGCTCGAAGCCGCCAGGGTAGGTTTCGGGGCGTCCGGGCGTAATGGCGGCCAGATCGTTAACAGCTATAGCCGCGATATCGATGTCATCGAACGCACGGTCGGTCCCAAGCAGGCCCAGTTGCTGGGCCAGATGGCGTTCGAGGGTGGGCGAATCATTCGTGAACGGGTCGCCAGGTACGACATTCAGTGCGACTTGAAGGACGGTGGCGTGTTCGCCGCGATGACCTCCAAGCAAATGGGTCATCTCGAATCCCAGAAGCGCCTGTGGGAGCGTTTCGGGCACACCCAGCTCGAGTTGATGGATCAACGTCGCATCCGCGAGGTGGTCGCCTGTGATCAGTACGTCGGCGGGATGCTCGACATGAGTGGCGGCCACATCCATCCGCTTAACCTGGCGCTGGGTGAAGCGGCGGCGGTCGAGTCCCTGGGCGGGACGATCTATGAGCAGTCGCCGGCCGTGCGCATCGAGCGCGGCGCGAATCCGGTGGTGCACACGCCGCAGGGTAAGGTCCGGGCAAAATTCATCATCGTCGCCGGTAACGCTTATCTGGGCAACCTGGTGCCGGAACTGGCCGCCAAGTCGATGCCTTGCGGCACGCAGGTGATTACCACCGAGCCCCTGGGTGAAGAACTGGCGAAGACCCTGCTGCCTCAAGATTACTGTGTCGAAGATTGCAATTACTTGCTCGACTACTACCGCCTCAGTGGCGACAAGCGTCTGATTTTTGGTGGTGGCGTGGTGTACGGCGCGCGGGATCCGGCGAACATCGAAGCGATCATCCGGCCGAAGATGCTCAAGGCCTTCCCGCAACTCAAGGACGTGAAGATCGATTACGCGTGGACGGGCAATTTCCTGCTGACGTTGTCGCGCCTGCCTCAGGTCGGACGGCTGGGCGACAACATTTACTATTCCCAGGGTTGCAGCGGTCATGGCGTGACCTACACGCATTTGGCGGGCAAAGTGCTGGCCGAAGCATTACGCGGCCAGGCAGAACGTTTTGATGCGTTTGCCGACCTGCCCCATTACCCGTTCCCGGGCGGCCAGTTGCTGCGCACACCGTTTGCGGCATTGGGTGCGTGGTATTACGGATTGCGGGATAGATTCGGGTACTGACTGCTAAAACAAAAGGCCCGCTGCGATGCGGGCCTTTTGTTTAGATCAACATCGAAAGATCGCAGCCTGCGGCAGCTCCTACATGGGAATGCGTTCTGCGTAGGAGCTGCCGCAGGCTGCGATCTTCTGATCTTAAAGCCGGTCCCGTGGGATACCGCTGCGAATCCGCAGGATGTCCGCCAGTACCGCCAGGGCAATCTCGGCTGGCGTCTTGCTGCCCAGGTTCAAGCCGATTGGCGCATGAATCCGCCCCAACTCGGCATCCCCCAGCCCACCAATACGCCGCAACCGCTCGAAGCGCTTTTGCGAAGTCTGCATGGAGCCCATCACACCGATGTAAAACGCCTCGGTGCGAACGGCCTCCATCATCGCCAGGTCATCGATACGTGGATCGTGGGTCAACGCCACCACCGCCGTGTCGCTGTGGCACCCGCCGTCGGCAATGAACACCGAAGGCAGTTGGCGACGAATCTCCACGTTTTCCAGCACGACGCCTTCGAGCACTTCGTCCCGCGGGTCACATAGAATCACCTCGAACCCAAGCCCCACGGCAAACTCCGCACAGGCCTGGGCGACACTGGAATACCCCGCCAGCAGCAAGCGCTGGGCCGCGCCGACGCGCACGCGCACCCGGTCGATTTCACGCTCGATACGCACACCCTGTTCACGATCATCGAACAGACTGCGCGCACCGCTTTGCAGATCGACTTCGCGGATCAACCGACGCCGGCCCAACAGCGCCGACTCCAGCTCCCGCAGATGCGCTTGCACCTCGCAATCGGCCTCAAGCTTCTCGACCAGCACATCCAGCACCCCGCCACAGGGCAGGCTGACGCGCGAGCGTGGGTCGTCGCCTTCGCCATAACGAACAACGCTGACCGGCTCCAGAAACGCGCCCTCGGCGACTCGCTCGAGAAAGTCTTCCTCGACACAGCCACCGGACAGCGAGCCAATCCAGTGCCCCTGCGTGTTCACCGCCAGCAGCGAACCCGGTGCGCGCGGTGCCGAGCCGTAAGTGGCCAGCACCGTACACAGCCAGATGCGCTGACCGGCCGCCGACCACTCCAGCGCCCGGCGCACCACTTGCAGATCCAGATGCTGCATATCAGTGGGCCTTGTGCTCGAGCGGCGGCGCATCGGCCCGCAACTTCTGCACGTCGTTTACAGCCAGATCATTCGGCTGACCGCCCCAGCCTTGACGCAGGTAGTTCAGCAGGTCCGTGAGCTGTTCGTCGCTCAATTTCGCGGCGAACCCCGGCATCGGCTGCATGTGTTCGAAACCGGAGAACTTCTGCTCACCAATACCGTCGTCGATCACCCGCACCAGGTTACGCGGATCTTCCAGGCGCAGCGTGGTGTTGCCGCGCATGGCCACGGCGATGTGCGGCTTGCCCTCACCGCCCGGCGCATGGCAACCGGCGCAGACATTCAAATATTCCTGACGGCCACGCTGGGCACTCGGGCTCAGCTTGTCCAACGGCACTTCGGTGAGCACCTTCGCCGCCGGTGGCTGATCGCCGAGCAGGAAGGTCGCCATCGCCGCCAGGTCCGGATCGCTGAGACCCTGGGTGCTGTTGTGGAACACCGGGAACATCTCGTTGAACATCGTGCCCTGGGCGCTCATGCCGTGCTTGAGGAACGAGCTCAGGTCCTGATGATTCCAGCCACGGGCCGCCAGGTCAGTGGCCAGCAGGCTCGGCGCCAGATAACCATTGAGAATGCCGCCGGTCATGCGTTTGTCCATCTGCATCGCACCGGGCAGGCCGCGTGGGGTATGGCACTCGCCACAGTGACCCAGCACGTCGACCATGTACTGGCCGCGCTTCCAGGCTTCGCTCTTGCCTTCGGCAGGCTCCAGCTTCACGTCCTTGCCGTACATCATGTTCCAGCCCATCAGGCCCGGGCGCACGTTGAACGGGAAGCTCAGGCTGGTGACTGGCGCGGCACGCTCGATCGGCTCGACGGTTTTCAGGTAGGCATGAATCGCATCGGAATCCGCACGCGGGATCAGGTGATACGAGGTGTAGGGCATCGCCGGATACAGGTTCGCCCCGTCGCGGCGCTTGCCTTCGGTCAACGCGGCGAAGAACTCGTCATCGTTGTACAGGCCGATGCCGTGCTCTTTGCTCGGGGTGATGTTGGTGCCGTAGATCGTGCCGAACGGCGACACGATCGGCAGGCCGCCCGCATAGGGCGCGCCACCCGGCGCGGTGTGGCACGCCATGCAGTCGGCGGCACGGGCGAGGTACTCGCCTTGCTTGATCTGCGCATCATCGGCGTGAGCTGCCACCACAGGCGCAGCCAGACCAACCGCCAACGCCAGGCGGCTAAGTAGAAGCTTCATGCTTAACCCTCCTTGACCAGGCCGAGATCGGTCAGCACGTTGCGGGTGGCGCTGTAGTAGCGCACGTACCCGGTGCAACGGCAGATGTGATGACCGAGGCTGTCCTCGATGACTTTTTCCAGCTGGCTTTTGACGATCGGCTGACGCTGCAGCTTTTCCACCAGCACGGTCGCGGCATTGACGAAGCCCGGCGCGCAGTAGCTGCACTGGAAGGCGAATTCATCGACGAAGCGCTGCTGGATCGGGTTCAGCTCGGTGACCTTGCCCTGCTCGTCGCGGGTCGCATGGCCTTCGATGGTCCGCACTTTCTTGCCTTCGAAATAGTGTGCGCCGGTGATGCAGGTGCGCACTTCTTCGCTGGTGCCGTCCGGGTTGTCGACGATCACCACACAGGCGTGGCAGATGCCCTGGCCGCAGCCCAGGCGCGAACCGGTGAGGTTCTTGTATTCGTGCAGGTAGTCGATCATCGGCAGGTCATCAGGGATGTCCACCGGGCCGACGGATTGACCGTTGAGGGTCAGTTGAAGCGGACGGTTAGCCATTGAGGGCCTCCTTGATGCGTGCAGAAGTGATAGGCAGGTCGCGGACACGTTTACCGATGGCATGGGCCACGGCGTTACCGATGGCGCCGACAACCGGGATCATCACCACCTCGGCGATGCCCTTGGACGGGTCGCTCGGCGACAGCGGCGGCAGGATTTCCGCCGTCTGTTTCCACACCGCGACGTGACGCGCCATTGGCAGGCGGTAACGGTTGAAGTTCCAGTCCCCCTCCCCCGGCCCGCCTTCGTACAACGGCATCTCTTCCATCAGCGCGTGGCCGATGCCCATGGCGATCCCGCCTTCGAGCTGGCCCCTGACCAGTTCTTCGACCAACACCCGACCGCACTCGACCCACGAGTGATGGTTGAGTACCGACACTTCGTTCGAACCCTTGTTGACCTTCACTTCCACCAACGTCGCGACCGGGCTGTAGTAAGTCACCGCCGCGTTGTTCAACTGGGTTGCCGGGTAGGCGATACCCTGCCGATCCAGCAGATGGAAACCGGCGCTGTTCATCTGCGCCTTCTTCGCCTTCGGTGCACCGTCGCCGTACTTCACAGCCAGGCCGTCGAGCGGCAAGCGTTCACGCACGCCGTCGATGCTGAACTCGGCCTCGGCCCAGCTCCAGCGGTTGAAACCGTGCACGGTGGCGCCGCTCACCAGGCCACGTTCGTGAACGCGCTTGGCGAGCATGGCGAATGGCAGTGGCTCCATGCCGTTGGCCGTGAGCTTGCCGTCGACCCAATGGGCGTCTTCGCGGCGCACCACGTAAGGGTTGGCCTGGCCGCCGTAAGGGCCTTGGCGCCAGATCTCCATCGCCGCTGGCCACAAGCCGTGGTTGAACAGCACGCGCGCCGCTTCACGGGTGGCGTGACTGAAGTAGTACGCCGAGTTGGTCGCCGACGAAGCCGAAGCCACCTTGCCGACCCAACGTGGGTTGCGCAGGAAATTGTCCTGCTCGGCCTGGCTCATGATGTACGGGTTGCCGCCACTGACCAGCTGCAACTCTTTCCATTCGGTTTCGCCGGTCTTCACTTCGTGCGCCGCAATACCGAGGAAATCGGCCACGACCATGGCCTGGGAGGTGGACATGCCAGTACCGATTTCGATACCGATGTGGCGCAGGCTGATGCGACCTTCGGCAGTGAATTCAATGCTGGCCATCGGCGCTTCGGAACCGGTACCGAAGTCCTTCTGGCAGATGGCGAAACCCACCCCGTACCAGTTGTCCGGATCGGCGGCTTCGCGTTGCTTCTTGATCGCGTCGCGGTTTTTCCAGGTGTCGTGGACCGCCGCCTTGTCGAGAATCTCGTGCAGGCGCAAGGCACCGGCCGGGATCGCGCCCTGGGTGTTCTTCATACCCGAGCGCAGTGCGTTCTTGCGGCGCAACTCGATGGCATCGACACCGAGGCGACCGGCGATTTCGTCGACCATCATCTCGGTCGCCGCCATGCTCTGCAGGGTGCCGTAGCCACGCATCGACCCGGCTTCAACGGCGCGGGAGTGATAGGCCGTGACCTGCAGATCGTTCTGCGGCATGTAGTAGATCGACTGTGCCGCCGTGGCGCCCACCGCCGCCACCGACGGGCTGTAGTTGATCCGCCCGCCACCGTCGACGCTCATCTCGGAGCGAAAAATCTTGAAGCTGTGGTCGTTCTTGTCCACCGCCAATTGGTAGCGGATGTCGAACGGGTGACGCTTGATGCCGCTCTGGAACTGCTCGTAGCGGTCGTTGGCCAGGCGTACCGGCACACCGGCGCCGTACAACGCCGCCAGCGCTGCGTAGTAGACGAAAATGTTGTGGTCTTTGGAGCCATAACCGACGGTGTAACCCGGGTGCATGTTCAGGTTGGCCAGGCCGAAACGCGACGGCGCGATCATCTTCGCGGTTTCGGTCGCGGTTTCCAGCGGGCACTGTGTCGCCACCACGAAATGCAGGGTCTTGGTCGCCGGGTCGTACCAGCCGTTGCCGTTGTCCGGCTCCAGGGCGGCCGGTTCGATCGACGGGGTCTTGTAGCGCTCGTCGAATACCAGCCAGTTGTCCGGCGGCGTATCGATCTGCTGCTTCATGCGGTCGGCGTAGAACAACCCGCGCTCGGTCAGGTTGCCGTGCAGGTTCGGCTGGGAGTTCCACACCGGACGACGGTTTTTCAGCATCGGGAACAGGATCGAATCCTTGAGGCTGGCGAACTCGTCTTCGTCCGCCGAGGTCGCACCGCCGACGCGCACGTAGCGGAAGCTGCCGTAAGGATCGCCTTCGTAGAACGGCGCTTTCTCGCCGTAGCGGATTGCCTTGTCATTGAACTTGAGTTGGTTCTTGGCCTGACGGAAGCGCTCGAAATCGTTCCAGATCAGGATCGCCACCGGGTGCCCGATAAACATCGGCACCTTGCCGGCCGGCAACAGCGGATCCGGGGCGTGCTCCTCAGGGAACACGATTCCGTCCTTGACCAGGTCTTCGGCGGTGACGATGCGGTCCGGTTGCAACTCGGCACCGAGCCACGACAGGTCGATGCCCGCGAAGATGTGGTCGGCCTTGATGGTTTTGAGCAACATGGCGTGGCCTTGCTGCTGCGGCCAGCCCGGCATGTCCTTGGCGCGAATGTCGCGGGCAAAGACCTTGCTGCCGCAGACCTTGGACAAGGCATCGTTACGGGCGCGCGCCTTGCCATTGTTGCCGAGCCACTGCTCGGACGGCACGGTCACGCTGCTCTCCATCAAGGCGGCCAGCGCCTGGCTGCTCAATGGTGTGAGCGTCACGCTCACACCCGCTACCAGCCCGCCCTGAAGGAACGAGCGCCGGGATATATCACGGTTGGACATGGATCATCCTCTGGGCGGTTATGGGGTCCGCCCTTCTGGTTATGTTCTGGAAATCTCGAGTCTTGCAGAAGCCCTTTTCGACGATGCAAAGGGCTGTTGTTGACAGTGCAAAGCTGACCGAAAGGTTAAGTTTATAGGCTTATGCCTTCGCGGAAAACCAAAAACTGACCAAGGAATCAAAAAACCGCGACTTTTCGACGCAGCAGATCGATGAACAACCCCAACTCCCGGCTGATGTGCTCGCCCTTGCGCAACAACAACCCGAAGGGCTTCATCTAGGCATCCAGCGCCATCACCAAGCCCATTTCAAGATAGTCGCGCAATGCAGTTTCCGACAGCATCATGATCGCGTCGATCGTTGAACAGCGGCTATTCCTTTGCTGGCGAGGGTCGATCCGGTCACTCATCGGCATTTCCCCGGACGTAGCAACGGACAGGTCGAACAGTAGTCTGCGGGGTCGGTGGCCAGGTAATAAAAGCAACAGGTTCGGCGAAAGCGAATGCTGCGCTGCCCGTCGTCCACCAGCGTCGGCGGTCGGCGGAAATGGCTCAGCGGGTTGTAATCCAGACCGAACAACGCAGGCTCGGCTTGTGTCAGCAGCCAATTGAAATCCGCTTCACAGCGCTCGCGAATTGACGGGTCCTCGGTTTTCACCATGCGTTTTTCATACAGCGAATAAACTCGCACGGCGGTGTTTTCCCAGAGGATGCGCCGGGAAACACCGGTGACACGATTGAAGGTTTGCCACAGCGGTTTCAGCAGTCCGGCGAACAGTCCCTGCACCAAGGCTTCCCGCCAGGCCTCGCGCTCATTGAGGCCATAGGTCAGCGGCTGACCGTGATGCACCGGCATTGAAGACGTCCACAGCCCCTCATCGTGACCGTATTCGATCACCGTGTTGTCAGGTGTCAGTAAAAGGCCTTTGTCATACACCGACATCGCATACAAACAGGCGCCAGTCGCCAGAAACGACAAGCGCTTGCCCAGCAGCGAGGCCGTGATCGCCCGGGTTGGCGAGCCGATCACCGGGCCCAGCGCATCCAGCAGTTGCTCGCACACGTCTTCCTGCAGCAAGTCCCGGGCCATCAGCGAACGCAACGGGTCGCGCTCGTCGCGGTCCTTGAGCCGCAAGCCACCGGACAACAGCGCCCACTCCGACGCAGTGAAATGACAGGCCAGATTCATTGCGGCAACTCCCGGCCAAACGGAATGCACAACGGTGTCCCGAAGAACGGATCGGGAATGATCCGGCAATTGAGGTCGAACACGGTCTTGACCAGGGTCTCGGTCAACACCTCGTCGGGCCGCCCCTGGGCAAAGGCTGTCCGGTTGTGCACCGCAACCATGTGGTCGGCGTAACGACAGGCCAGGTTGAGGTCGTGCAGCACCATGATGATGGTTTTGTTTTCGAGCCGGTTAAGGTCGCGCAGCAGGTCCAGCACTTCGATCTGGTGCGCCAGGTCGAGAAAGGTGGTGGGCTCATCAAGCAGCACGATACCGGTGTCCTGGGCCAGGGTCATGGCGATCCACGCGCGCTGGCGCTGGCCGCCGGACAACGCGTCCACCGGTCGGTCCGCCAGGGCCTGCAGACTGGTTTGCGCCAGCGCGCGGTTGACCATGGCTTCGTCTTGCGCCGACCACTGTTGCATCCAGCTCTGATACGGATAACGCCCCAGCGCCACCAACTGCCGAACGGTGATGCCCTCCGGCGCGCTGGGGGTCTGGGGCAAAATGGCCAACTCCCGGGCCACGGCGGCCGTGGACTTTTGCTGGATATCCACACCGTTGAGAATCACCGAGCCCTGCTGCGGTTTCAGCAGCCGGGCGAAGGATTTGAGCAAGGTACTTTTGCCGCAGCCGTTGCTGCCAATCAGTACCGAAATCCTGCCTTGGGGCAGTTGCATGTCCAGCGCGTCAATAATCACCTGGCGCTGATAACTCAGGGTCAGGCCGCGACTTGCAATCGACGTCATACGTTGAATTCCTCAATGACGCTGTTTGATCAACAAATAGAGAAAAAAGGGTGTACCCAGCACGGCGACAAAAATCCCGGCCGGCAGATCCAGCGGCAAAAACAGCACACGCCCGGCGAGGTCGGCCAGCACCACGAGGTTCGCCCCGACCAGCGCAGCCATCACCGCCTGACCGCCGAACCCAGGGGCCACCAGACGCTTGGCAATGTGCGGTGCAATCAGCCCGACAAAGGCTATCGCCCCGCCCCAGGCAATCGCCGCACCGGCCAATGCCACGCTCACCAGCAACAAACCGGCGCGCAACCACTGCACGCGAACGCCAATGCCTTGGGCCAGTTGGTCATCCAGTTGTTGCACCATCACCTGCCGGGCCAGCAGCACCAGCAGCGGGCAAATACCCAACAACCAGCGACTCAGCGCCAGCGGTTCCGGCCAACTGGCGCCGTACACGCTGCCGGTCAGCCAGACATAAGCCGACAGGGTCGTAGTCAGCGGACTGAAGACCAGAATGAAGGTGGTCGCGGCGGTCAACATCGCGCTGATACCGACCCCGATCAACACCAGGCGCAGCGGTGAAGCTCCCTGCTTCCAGGCCAGCAGATAGATCGCCAATGCCGCCAGCCCCGCGCCGGACATCGCCGCCAGCGGCAGATACTGTTGGCCCAGTGCGACGGAGAAAAACGACAGATACAACACCGCCGCCGCACTGGCACCACTGGTGATACCCAGCAGGTCGGGCGACGCCAGCGGGTTGCGGATGATGCTTTGCAGAATCAGCCCCGACACCGACAACGCCGCCCCTACCAACGCCGCCAGCAGCACGCGCGGAAAGCGCAGTTGCTCGACGATGAACGTCAGGCTGGGGTCCTGGCTCGACAGCAGAATCCGCAGAACCTCCAACGGCGACAGCATGACTTTGCCCAGCGACAGCGAGCCGAGCATGATCAGCGTCGTGACCATCAACGCCGCCATCAATCGCCACATCGTGGCGACATTGATCCGCCGGGAAAACCCGCTGCGACGCCAGGTCAGGACCTTATCCATAACGACCTCCACGCCGGGCCAGCAGAATGAAAAACGGTGCGCCGAACAACGCCGTCATCACGCCCACCGGCACCTCCTGCGGCAGGATCAACACCCGCGACAAGGTATCGGCCAATAGCAGGACTATCGCCCCAAGCAGCGCGCACCCCGGCAGCAACCAGCGATGATCGATGGACAAGCCCTTGCGCACCATGTGCGGCACCAGCAAGCCGATAAACCCGATGCTGCCGGCCAATGCCACGGCACTGCCCGCCAGACAGATCACCAGCACGCTAATCAGCAGCCGGATCAATCCGGTTCGCTGACCCAGGCCGGTGGCGATCTCCTCGCCTGCGTTAAGTACGTTAACCTGCCCCGCCAACAACATCGCGCCGAACAGCCCGAGTACGCCACAGATCAGCATTGGCGCGGCGACCGACAGGCTACGCTCGGTCAACGAGCCCGCCAGCCAGAACAGCACCGTGTCCAGGCCATCCTGATTGGCCACCAGCAACGCCTGGCTGAATGCGGAGAACAACGCGGCCATCGCCGCCCCCGCCAGCACGATGCGCAACGGACTGAGACTGCCCTGCCCCATGTTGCCGATCAGCCACACCAGGCTGCCGGCCACGGCCGCGCCGATGAACGCGCACCACAGCCAGGCATCCGGGGATGACAGGGAAAACAGCGAGGAACACAGGATGATAAAAAAAGTCGCGCCGGCATTGATCCCGAACAAGCCGGGGGACGCCAGCGGATTGCGCGTCAGCGCCTGCATCAAGGCCCCCGCCACTGCCAGGCTCGCGCCCACGGCCATCGCCATCAAGGTGCGCGACAGGCGTGTGGTGGTCACCAGTACATGGCTGACGCTGAGCGGGTCGGGATGCACGAAGGCAGCGGCAATTTGCGAAAGCGGAATCCAGGTCGCTCCGACTGCCAGGCTCAGCACACTGCTGAGGAGCAACACGACCCCGGCACAGCACAGTTTCAAGCCATTGCTCATCAGGCCGCATCCGCCGTGACCAGCCGCGCCACATCATCGAGCATCAGGTTCGCCCCGAGCATTCCGCCCGACAGGCTCCAGGCCACGCCGTCGACCCGCCACACCTGCCCCTGCTGCGGCGCACGCATTTGCTGCCACAGCGGATGCTGCACCAGGCTGTCATAGTTTCGCTGCACTGCCGGTTTCTCCGCGCGCAAGAAGACAAAGAAAATGTCGGCATTGACCACCGCCAGACTTTCCTTGCTGGTGAGTTTGATCGATACCCCGCTCGCCGCCCGACTGGCCTGACTCCACCCCAACCCCAGCTCAGTGACTACCGAACCTGGAAAACTGGCCGGCAAATAACTGCGGATATGGTCTTCGCGGACATCCAGAATCGACACCGTCGGCGGCCAGCGCCCGGCAAACTTGTGCTGCAGTTGCTGGCGCAGTTGTGCCGTGCGCAGCTGCCAGCGGGCCAACACTTCGTCGGCCCGCTGCTGGCGATGCAAGGCCAGGCCCATCAGTGCCAGGGTCTTCTTGAATTCGAACACCTCCTCCAGCATCACCACCGGGGCGATCTGCTTGAGCAAGGGTGCGATGCGCTCATGGCGAAAGCGCGAGGCGATGATCACGTCCGGCTTGAGCAGCGCGATGTCCTCAAGGCTCGGCTGGGTTTCCAGGCCGACATGGGGCACCGGCTCCAGCGCCGAGCGCAGATAGCGATAGGTGGGCTTTTCACTCCAGGAATCGACGATGCCGCAGGGTGTGATGCCCAACGCCACGGCGCTGTCGGTGGCGCCCTGAAACAGGGTGATCACCCGCAGCGGCGCGGCGTCGGCCAGAGCCCACGCCGATGGGGTAAACCTCAGTGCAAGCACGCCCAGGGACAGGCGCAGCAGCGTGCGCCTGGAGGGCGTTTTGACCTGTTCGTTCTTGAGTGGGTTAGTGAGACTGGGCATGCTCTGGTCCTCTGCAATCGATGCATGACACAACTCGGCGGCGCCCTTCCCTGTGGCGCAACGCACGGTTGAATCGATTCAGAAGTCGACGGTTGCCGAAAGGAGGTAGGTTCGTGGCGTCGCGAGCGTCAATCCTGGCTCGCTGTCATCCGAGGCCCCGGCGGAACTCCAGTAGCGCTTGTCAGCCACGTTCTCGACATTGGCCCGCAGGGTGATGTTCTTTTCCTCGACCTTGAAGGCGTAGCGAGCGCCCACGTCGAAACGCGTCCAGGCATCGATTTCCTTGTTATTGGACTGGTCCAGGTACTGTGAGCTGGAATAGATGCTGCGGCTGGTCAGGGTCAAGCCTTGCACGCTCGGCACGTCCCACTCGGCGCCGAGGTTGACGTTGTATTCCGGCGTGGCGGGAGCGCGGTTGCCGTCAAAGGTGCCCTTGGTGGTATCGGTCAGCTCGCTGTCGATGTACATGACGCCGCCGAGCAGGCGGAAGCCTTTGAGCGGCTCACCGAACACACTGACTTCCACACCCTTGTTTTCGCGTTTGCCGTTCGGGCCGAAAACCCGCGTCGTGGCGTTGGTTTCATAGGCAGGTTGCTTGATCCGGAACACCGCGGTGGTGATGGCGAACGCACCCGCATCATATTTGGCACCGACCTCGACCTGCCGACTGATGAACGGCGGGAAGATCTCGTCTTCGTTCACCGAGGTCGACGGTGCGATCTTGCCCTGGCTCAGGCCTTCCATGTAGTTGGCATACAACGAGAGCTTATCGGTAGCCTTGAACAGGATGCCGCCCGAGGGCGAAACCTTTTCTTCATCGTAGCCCGTGTCGCCTTTGACATTATCCGTCCAGTCGTCAACCTGCACTCGCTGCCAGCGGGCACCGAGGGTCAGCAGTACCCGATCATCGAAGAACCCCAATGTGTCGGACAACGCCACGCTGCTGGAACGGTTCTCGGTATACACCTCAGAATCAAGGCGCGTGGGAGTGATGGGCGTCGGTGTTTGCACCGGGTTGTAGATGTTGCTCGGGGCGGCGGCATAACGGGCGCCGCCGTTTTCGAAGTCCATGTAGAAATAGCTGGCAGCCAGGTTGACCTCATGGCTCACCGAACCGGTATGGAACCAGTTGCGCACCCCGGCGTTGGCCGCCCGGACATTTTCGTCACGGGTGAAGTCACGTGGCAGAACACTGAAGTTGCCCGCGTCGTTGGTGACCGCTACGGCGTGCCGAAGGAAGTCATGATTACTTTTACGCGCGCCCGCACCGGCGTACACCATGACGGAATCGCTGACATCGTACTCGCCGGTCACCGTCCCGAAGGTGTCCTTGGTCCGCGCCTTGCTCCACGGCTGCGCATAGTTGTGGCGAACATCGCTGGCGTGCGGAACCTGCGCGTTGGCGCCCACCTGCACGCGTTCCTGCGGGGCATCGGTGTCCCGCTCGTTATGTCCGATGTCCGTCGAGAGCCGCAGGCGTTCACCGCGAAAATCCAGGCCCAGCACAGCCATCTCGCGGTCAACGCTCTGGTGATCCCATTCGGTGTCGCCGGACTGCTTCACGCCGTTGAAACGAACACCGAACATATCCCCCTCACCAAAGCGCCGACCGATGTCCACGGCCCCGCCGACCTGGCTGCCGGAAGCATAGTTGCCGGTAAACGACGTAATCGGCACGTCGGTGGCGCGCTTGGGCACCACGTTGATCCCGCCACCCACGCTGCCCCGCGGCGAGATGCCATTGATCAGCTGGCTCGGGCCTTTGAGGATGTCGACGCGGTCAGCCATCTCCATGTCAATGGTGTAAGTCGGCAGGATGCCGTAGAGACCGTTGTAGGAGACATCACTGTTGAACAGGCTCATTCCACGAATGGTGAACTGCTCATACCGCCCACCCGCCGGGTTGGTGGCGCGAACCGAGGGATCGCTGGCCACGAGGTCGCCCAAGGTACGCGCCTGAAGGTTTTTCACCAACTCACTGGTGTAGGTGGTCTCGCTGAACGGCGTCTCCATGAAATCTTTCGAGCCCAGCAAGCCTTGCGACCCACGGCGTGCGACCTGCCCGCCGGCATATGGATCACCGTGCGCCGTGTCTGCCGTCGCGTAAATAGAAGTAGCGCCCAATTGCAGGCTGCTTCCTGTTGGCACCGGGGTCAGCATGTACGCCTGTTCGCCCACTGGAAGCAGTTGCAGACCGGAACCCTGCAGCAGTTGGGCGAAGCCCTCCTCCACCGCGAAGTCACCGGAAAGACCGGGGCTGGTTCGCCCGCTCACCAGTGCCGGGTCCACTGACAGATTGACCCCGGCCAGCCCGGCGAAACGGGTCAGCGCAGCGTCGAGACTACCGGCTGGCACCTGATAGCTGCGGCGCGGCGCGTCTTCGGCCCAACCGGCAGAGATGAACAACGGACAGGCACTCAGGCTCAACAACAGACTCAAGTGCAACAACGGGCGCAACCTGGATGGAGCCGGACGCATACTGCAAGACATCACTGCGGGCATTGTGAATCTCTCTGATTTCGTTTCGCTTACCTTGAATGACAAGCGAGGCGAAAAAAGGGGACACGCTTTAAACACTATTTTTGCGCTGCACCAGCGTTACCCAGTAACGCGTACGCGAATGCACTTCCAGCGGCAGGCTGGCCGCGAGCAGAGCCAGAATGCGATCGGTGTCTTCAAGGCGAAAACTGCCGGTGATGCGCAGCGATTCCAGCTCGGGCTCCCAACGCAACACGCCCAGACGATAGGTGCCGAGTTCGCGCAGAAAATCCCCCAAGGGCTGGTTCTGCGCCATCAGCACACCCTCACGCCAGCCCGGGGCCAGCACGTCAAATGGCTCCACGGCACCGACACCCGCCGCTTGAAGGCTGACTTGCTGGCCACCGCGCAACGAAAAGACCGGTCCGTGCAGAGGCTGCAACTGCACCGTGCCTTTGAGCACTTGCACCTTGCAGCCCGTCTGCCCCTGACGAACACACACCTCGCCCTGACTGACGACCACTTGCCCGAAGTGCGTGAGAATCGTCAGCGGCGAGATCCCGGGCACATTCAGTGCCATTTCACCTTCCACGAGGGTCAGGCGCCTGTGCTTGAGGTCGATATCGACGGCACTGGCAGTGTTCAGTTGCACAGAGCTGCCGTCGGCCAACCGGACCTTTTTGCTTTCCCCGGTGGCGGTCCGCAGGTCGGCACTCCAGGCATCCAGAGGCAACTGTCGACTGATCAGCCAGGCAGTCGGCAGCAAAGCCACCGCCCCGACAGCGCGCTTGAGCACCGTACGTCGACTGGCTTGTGGCCGGCCCAGACTGGCCATGGCAAGGGCCGGTGGCAGGTCGGCAAAGCGTTGGCGCAAGAGTTGCGCTTTCTGCCAGGCCTGCTCGTGACTGGAATGGCTATCGCGCCAGCTCTGCAACTGCGCCCGATCCTGCTCATTGGCGCAGCCGGATTCCATGAGGGCCAGCCACTGCGCGGCGGCCCGCACGACTTGCCGGGCCTGGGCCGAAGGTGCCGAACCGTTCACATGTCCACCAGCAGGCAATGTTCGTAGGCTTGAGCCATGTAGCGCTTGATCGTGCGTTCCGATACTTGCAGGCGCTCGGCAATCTCTTGATAGCCCAGGCCTTCCAGCTGACTCAAGAGAAACGCTCGGCGTACCGGGCCCGGCAATCCATCGAGCAATTCGTCCAGGGCCTGCAGGGTTTCCAGCAGGATCCAGCGTTGCTCGGGGGACGGCACGCAGTCCTCGGGCAGCAACGCCAATGCATCGAGATAGGCTTGCTCCAGGCTGCGGCGCTTGTAGAAGTTGGCCAGCAGCCGCTTGCCGACTGTCGCCAGGTAGGCGCGAGGCTCTTGCAGGTCGGCGATGCGCTGAGTGCTGGCGAGCAAACGAACGAAGGTGTCCTGGCTCAGATCCGCAGCGTCGCTGCCGTTGCCCATGCGTCGTCTCAACCATCCTTCGAGCCAGCTCCGGTGATCGCGGTACAGGTCGTGGAAGGTTTGCTCCGGCGGCAACGCTGCATCACTCATCTAAAGGAACCCTGCGCGAAGAAATATTATAAATGCGACTCATTCTAATTAGTGTTGATAACTCAAACCAAGTCCTTTGTGCAAATCGCACCCGGTAAATGCTTGAATAATTTGATGACAGGCCGAGATATCGGCCGCGCGGCGCCGGTTTATCGAGGCTGTGGATTATTGAGGGGAGTTTTCAAGAGACAACGGAATTCACTGGCCATCCGCGCGTGGTCGGCGGATGCGAAACCGTGAGGGTCGTGAGGAAGGAGAAAAAGCCAAATCGCAGAAACAAAAAACCCCGGTCTTTCGACCAGGGTCTTTGCTATCGACTCGAAGTAACCAATGGTTTCTTCGTAGCTCCAAGGCGTTCAGTGGGCCTCGGGGCAGATATGGCGCAGCGGACGGGACTCGAACCCGCGACCCCCGGCGTGACAGGCCGGTATTCTAACCGACTGAACTACCGCTGCGTATCGCTTTGGACTTGCGCCCAAGTAACTCGGTCTGATTGAAAACTCAGTAGCTTTTCAATCTCGAATCAGAACATGCCTGACTCGGAAAATATGGCGCAGCGGACGGGACTCGAACCCGCGACCCCCGGCGTGACAGGCCGGTATTCTAACCGACTGAACTACCGCTGCGCGTCGGTGGAGGCATTTCAGCCTACCTCTTGCTTTCGCAAGTATCTCGGAAGTGGTGGGTGATGACGGGATCGAACCGCCGACATTCTGCTTGTAAGGCAGACGCTCTCCCAGCTGAGCTAATCACCCGTTTGCATCTCCGAGGCCGCGAAATTTACGCAGGTAGCGAACCTAAGTCAATAGCAGGATTGAAGTTTTTCTGAAAAAGACAAAATCATTTCATTCCGGCCAGTGTCGGCAACCATCAGTCCACGCCGCCCGGAGCCTGCTCGCGATGAGGGCGATACATCAACGCCAGTATCACTCGCTGTAAATCATCTTCTTGGTCATGCCGCCATCGACCACGAATTCCTGGCCGGTGACAAACCCGGCGTTTCTCGACAACAACCAGGCCACCATCGCCGCCACATCCTCAACCGTGCCCACCCTGCCCGCCGGATGCTGGGCATGATCGGCTTCGCTCAACGGTTCGGCACGCCGTACCGAAGGATCGCGCGCGTCGATCCAGCCAGGGCTGACCGCATTGACCCGGATCTCCGGACCAAGGCTGATGGCCAACGCATGCGTCAGGGCCAACAGACCGCCCTTGCTCGCCGCATAGGCCTCTGTGTCGGGTTCCGACTGCCCGGCGCGGGTCGAAGCCAGATTGACGATGGCGCCGTTGTGAGCGCGCAGGTACGGCGCACAGTGCTTGGCCAGCAACATCGGCCCACTGAGGTTCACCGCCAACACCCGATTCCAGTGAGACAGATCGAGGCTTTCCAGGGTGATGTTGTGCGGATCGGCAACCGCCGCGTTGCATACCAGCGCATCCAGTCGCCCGAACTGGCCGAGCACCTCGGCCACGCCCAGCGCGACCTGCCCTTCATTCGAGACATCCATGGCAATGAACCAGGCGTTGTCGCCCAGCACTTTCGCCACTTTCGAACCGCGCTCCCGGTCCAGATCGGTCAGCACGACTTGCCAGCCTTCGCTGATCAGCCAGGCCGAGATCCCCAGGCCAATGCCCCGCGCAGCACCGGTCACCAGCGCTACGCGGCCATTTGAGCCAGTGGTCGGCGTAGACAACTGGATCACAACGCAGCCAGGCCGCGCGCCAGATCGGCTTGCAGGTCCGCCACGTCTTCCAGACCGACCGCAACGCGGATCAGGCTGTCACGAATGCCCGCCGCTTCACGCTCCTGAGGCGCCAGGCGACCATGGGAAGTGGTGCTCGGATGGGTGATGGTGGTTTTGCTGTCACCCAGGTTGGCGGTGATCGAAATCAGGCGCGTGGCATCGATAAAGCGCCAGGCGCCCTCTTTGCCGCCCTTCACTTCAAAACTGACGACCGCACCGAAGCCCTTCTGCTGGCGCAGGGCCAGTTCGTGCTGCGGATGGCTCTTGAGGCCGGCGTAATGGACTTTCTCGATGCCGTCCTGCTGCTCCAGCCACTCGGCCAGTTGCTGGGCGTTGGCGCAATGGGCCTTCATCCGCAGGTTCAGGGTTTCCAGGCCCTTGAGGAAGATCCAGGCGTTGAACGGGCTCAGGGTCGGCCCGGCGGTACGCAGGAAGCCGACCACCTCTTTCATCTGCTCGCTGCGGCCAGCGACCACGCCCCCCATGCAACGGCCTTGGCCATCGATGAACTTGGTGGCCGAGTGCACGACGATGTCCGCGCCCATTTTCAGCGGCTGCTGCAACGCCGGAGTGCAGAAGCAGTTGTCGACTACCAGCATCGCGCCTTTGGCGTGGGCGATTTTCGACAGCTCGGCGATGTCGACCAATTCGGCCAGCGGATTGGACGGCGACTCGACGAACAGCAATTTGGTATTGGCCTTGATCGCCGCATCCCAACCGGACAAGTCCGCCAGGGCCACGTAATCGACTTCGATACCGAAACGCTTGAAGTACTTCTCGAACAGGCTGATGGTCGAGCCGAATACGCTGCGCGACACCAGTACATGATCACCAGCGCTGCACAGGCTCATCACCACGGCCATGATCGCGGCCATACCGGTGGCGGTGGCCACGGCCTGCTCGGCGCTTTCCAGCGCGGCAATGCGCTCTTCGAAGGCGCGTACGGTCGGGTTGGTATAACGCGAATAAACGTTGCCCGGCACTTCGCCAGCGAAACGCGCAGCGGCGTCGGCAGCGGTACGGAACACGTAGCTGGAAGTGAAGAACATCGGATCACCGTGTTCGCCTTCCGGCGTGCGGTGCTGACCGGCGCGTACGGCCAGGGTATCGAACGCTACACCTTCGAGGTCGCTGTCCAGCCGACCGGCATCCCATTCCTGACTCATGCTGTCACTCCTTGCCCTGCTCTTGATAGATGAAAGTATTTTTTGCCAGATACAAAACCGGCCCCTCAGGGCCGGTAGAAACTCAGTTGTTGTACAGATCGATGATCGCACTGACTGCCTGCGTCTTGACCTTGGAGGCATCGTTGCGTGCCTGCTCGATCTTGTTCAGGTAAGCCTCGTCGACGTCGCCGGTGACGTACTGGCCGTCGAACACCGCGCAATCGAACTTGTCGATCTTGATCTTGCCGCCACCGACCGCTTCGATCAAGTCAGGCAGGTCCTGATAGATCAGCCAATCAGCGCCAATCAGGTCAGCCACGTCCTGGGTCGTACGGTTGTGGGCGATCAGCTCGTGAGCGCTCGGCATGTCGATGCCGTAGACGTTCGGGTAGCGAACCGCTGGTGCCGCGGAGCAGAAGTAGACGTTCTTGGCGCCAGCTTCGCGGGCCATCTGGATGATCTGCTTGCACGTGGTGCCGCGAACGATGGAGTCATCCACCAGCATCACGTTCTTGCCGCGGAATTCCAGCTCGATGGCGTTGAGCTTCTGGCGTACGGATTTTTTCCGTGCGGCCTGGCCCGGCATGATGAAGGTCCGGCCGATGTAGCGGTTCTTCACAAAGCCTTCGCGGAACTTCACGCCCAGGTGGTTCGCCAGCTCCAGCGCGGCGGTGCGGCTGGTGTCCGGAATCGGGATGACCACGTCGATGTCGTGATCCGGACGCTCGCGCTGGATCTTCTCGGCCAGTTTCTCACCCATGCGCAGGCGGGCCTTGTAGACCGATACGCCGTCGATGATCGAGTCCGGACGTGCCAGGTAGACGTGCTCGAAGATGCACGGCGTCAGGGACGGGTTGGTCGCGCACTGACGGGTGTACAGCTTGCCCTCTTCAGTGATGTAGACCGCTTCGCCCGGTGCCAGGTCGCGAATCAGGGTGAAGCCCAGCACGTCCAGGGAAACGCTTTCCGAGGCGATCATGTACTCGACGCCTTCGTCGGTGTGACGCTGGCCGAACACGATCGGGCGGATGCCGTGCGGGTCGCGGAAGCCGACGATGCCGTAGCCGGTGATCATCGCTACAACGGCATAACCACCGACGCAACGGTTATGCACGTCGGTGACGGCGGCGAATACGTCTTCTTCGGTCGGCTGCAACTTGCCGCGCTGGGCCAGTTCGTGCGCGAACACGTTGAGCAGCACTTCCGAATCGGAACTGGTGTTGACGTGGCGCAGGTCAGATTCGTAAATCTCCTTGGCCAGTTGTTCAACGTTGGTCAGGTTACCGTTGTGCGCCAGGGTGATGCCGTAAGGCGAGTTGACGTAAAACGGTTGAGCTTCAGCCGAAGTCGAGCTGCCCGCGGTTGGATAACGCACATGGCCAATGCCCATGTGACCGACCAGGCGCTGCATGTGACGTTGCTGGAACACGTCACGCACCAGGCCGTTGTCCTTGCGCAGGAATAACCGGCCATCATGGCTGGTCACGATACCGGCAGCGTCCTGGCCGCGGTGCTGGAGGACGGTTAGCGCGTCATACAGCGCCTGATTGACGTTCGACTTACCGACGATACCGACGATGCCACACATGCGACGCAACCCCTACTTAATGGATCTGAACTGAGCACTACTCACTGAGGCGTTTTGGCCGTCGGCAAGAGTTGCTCCTTGAACGGAATATCAGCGGGTACGCTGATTCCGCTGGCAAGCCACTGACTGCTCCACCCGAGGATCAGGTTTTTGGACCAGTCTGCAACCAATAGAAATTTTGGCACGAGCTGTGACTCTTTCCACCACCCGTCCTGCTGTACCGGCCCCAGGCTCAACAGCCCGACGGCGATGACCACCAGCAACCCGCCACGCGCGGCGCCGAAGGCCATGCCGAGGAATCGGTCGGTCCCGGAGAGCCCGGTGACGCGAACCAGTTCGCCGATAAGATAATTGATCATTGCGCCTACGATTAAAGTGGCGACAAACATGATGGCACAGCCCGTGATTATACGTGCCGATGGCGTTTGAATGTACCCGCCGAGGTACTCGGACAGTGAGCCACCGAACATCCAGGCTACGACTCCTGCGATGATCCAGGTCAGCAGCGACAGAGCTTCTTTGACGAAGCCGCGGCTCAGACTGATCAATGCGGAGATGGCGACGATTGCTACGATCGCCCAGTCAACCCAGGTAAATGGCACAGTGCAGCCTACAGACGGATAAGGCGGCGCATTTTAGCAGAGCCCATGCTTATCGGTAAGCTGCGATTGTCAGTGCATTTCATATCGAGGCGATAGTTTTAGCCACGTTCCGGCTGAAAGCGCACCACAAACCCCTTGAGGTTCTGCTGGCGGTTCAGCAAGTCACGCAGCCGATCGGCTTCAGCGCGTTCGATCAACGGCCCGACAAACACCCGGTTTTTGCCGTCGGCGGTACGGATGTAGGCGTTGTAGCCTTGGCTGCGCAGGGTTTTCTGAAGTTTCTCTGCGCTTTCACGGTTCGACAGGCTGGCCAGTTGCACCGACCAACTGACGGACAAGCCATTGGCATCGATACGGCTTTGCGTGGTGTCCGGCTTGCCCGGTGCCGCGGTGATCGGCTGGGCCGGCGCTGTTGCAGGCTTGGCCGCCAATGCCGGGACCGGCGCGAGCACAGCCGGCTTGGCTGCTGGCGCTGCTGGCGCTGGAGCGACCGGAACAACTGGCACCGCCGATTCCTGCTGGGCGATTTCGTCATCGCTCGGCACGGGCTCCTGAGGTAAAGATTGCGGCTCAGGCACCACCACGGGCTCGACCTGCACCTGGGGCATCGCCGGCGCCTGCGGAGCCGCAGGCGCTTCGACCGTCACCTGGCGTTGTTCGTCCTGGCGGGAAAACAGCATCGGCAGAAAAATCACCGCCAGCGCGACCAACACCAGGGCGCCAACCATGCGCTGTTTGTATGCCTTATCCAGCAATGCCATTTGCCGCTTCCTCCGTGGAGCGCCGGGCCAGCCATTCAAGGGCCTCGGCGACACAATAAAATGATCCGAACAACAGGATTTCGTCGTCGTTCGTGGCCTGCGCGCACTGCCCTTCCAGGGCGGCCGCGACGCTGCCGT
The DNA here is from genome assembly GCF_949767755.1 of Pseudomonas sp. IT-P4. NCBI lineage: Bacteria > Pseudomonadati > Pseudomonadota > Gammaproteobacteria > Pseudomonadales > Pseudomonadaceae > Pseudomonas > Pseudomonas sp. IT-P4. The sequence continues at coordinate 171,206 of NZ_CATKPX010000078.1, forward strand.
ATGACGTGACCGACGCACCAAGACCTTGCAGCGCGGCGTGCAGATCCGCAACCGGACGCGCCCGAGGCGAATCCAGCGGTGCAACGGCCCAGTGCTGGACACTAGCACTCAATTCGCCGACAACACCACCCAGGTCTTTGTCCGCCAGCAGCCCGAACACCGCCAGACGCTTGCCGACCGGCGGGCGACTGGCCAGGCGACGAGCCAGATACTCCGCCGCATGGGGGTTATGCCCCACATCCAGCAATAGATTCAAGCGCTTGCCTTGCCACTCGAACTCACGGCGATCCAGACGACCGACCACCTTCGTTGCCCGCAGCGCCTCGATAATCTGCGCATCCACCCAAGGCAAGCCGAGCAGCAGGAACGCCTGCAACGCCAGCGCAGCGTTTTCCATCGGCAGATCGAGCAGTGGCAGGTCGCGCAGTTCAACCGCGCGCCCTTGCCCATCGACACCGCGCCACTGCCAGTTGTGATCGGTCACACCGAGGTCAAAATCGCGCCCCCGCAGGAAAAACGGGCAATTGAGCTCGCGCGCCTTGTCCAGCAGAGGTTGTGGAGGATTCAGATCGCCGCAGAGCGCAGGCGCGCCCTGACGGAAAATACCGGCCTTCTCGAAGGCCACGGACTCCCGGGTATCACCCAGGTAATCCGCATGATCGACGCCGATACTGGTGACCAGCGCCATGTCGGCATCCACCACGTTGACCGTATCCAGACGACCGCCCAGTCCGACTTCCAGCACCACTGCATCGAGCCCGGAGCGCTGGAATAGCCAGAATGCCGCCAGGGTGCCCATTTCGAAGTAGGTCAGGGAAGTGTCGCCGCGCCCGGCCTCTACCGCGGCAAAGGCTTCGCACAGCTCGGTGTCCGTGGCTTCGATGCCATTGACCGTTACCCGCTCGTTGTACCGCAGCAGGTGCGGGGAGTTGTAGACCCCCACTTTCAAGCCCTGGGCCCGCAGCAAGGACGCCACGAACGCACAGGTGGAACCCTTGCCGTTGGTCCCGGTGACCGTGATCACCCGAGGCGCCGGCTTGCCCAATCCCATGCGGGACGCTACCTGCTGCGACCGCTCCAGGCCCATGTCGATGGCCGAAGGGTGCAACTGTTCAAGGTAGGCGAGCCATTCGCCAAGGGTACGTTGGGTCATAGGTTGGCAGGTACCGGTGGAACCACGATCGGCTCGATGGGTGTAGCCACGAACTTCGGCGTCGGCAGCCCCATCATTTGCGCCAGCAGGTTGCCCAGGCGCGGACGCAGTTCCTGACGGTCGATGATCATGTCGATGGCGCCGTGCTCCAGCAGGAACTCGCTGCGCTGGAAGCCTTCCGGCAGTTTTTCACGCACGGTCTGCTCGATCACGCGCGGACCGGCAAAACCGATCAATGCCTTCGGCTCGCCGACAATCACGTCGCCCAGCATCGCCAGACTGGCGGAAACGCCGCCGTAGACCGGATCGGTCAACACGGAGATGAACGGGATGCCTTCTTCGCGAAGACGAGCCAGCACCGCGGAGGTCTTGGCCATCTGCATCAGGGAAATCAGCGCTTCCTGCATCCGCGCACCGCCGGAAGCGGCGAAGCAGATCATCGGGCAACGTTTTTCCAGGGCGTAGTTGGCGGCGCGCACGAAACGCTCGCCGACGATGGCGCCCATCGAACCGCCCATGAAGGAAAACTCGAACGCAGAAACCACCACCGGCATGCCCAGCAAAGTACCGCTCATGGAAACCAGCGCATCTTTTTCGCCGGTCTGCTTTTGTGCAGCGGTCAGGCGGTCCTTGTATTTCTTGCCGTCGCGGAATTTCAGACGGTCAACCGGCTCAAGGTCCGCACCCAGCTCGGCACGGCCTTCAACATCGAGGAAGATGTCGATACGGGCACGGGCGCCGATACGCATGTGATGGTTGCACTTGGGGCAAACGTCCAGGGTCTTTTCCAGCTCCGGACGATACAGCACAGCCTCGCAAGACGGGCATTTGTGCCAAAGACCTTCAGGCACCGAGCTCTTCTTGACCTCGGAACGCATGATCGAAGGGATCAGTTTGTCTACTAACCAGTTGCTCATGCTTTCTTTCTCCAGTACCGGCGGCCCGAACGCTCTGGTTCGCGGCCCCGTGTATGCCCTAGCGCTAAATTCATGTGTGCGAAGAGGGTCGATGGACTGCCACGGTCAGCGCGAAACATGACCTGCGTGCAACCAAAAACCCTCGGATCTGCCTGCTGTGTGCAGTGCATCCGCTTTGTACAGTGCAGTGGACGGCGGCAGTCTGCCAGCCGTCACATCAACAGGTGCTACCGCGTACCGCTTTGATAAATGCCTGGATCTTTGCGTGATCCTTGATGCCCTTGCTCGCCTCTACCCCGCCGCTGACATCCACGGCATAAGGCCGCACGCGCGCAATCGCTTCGGCGACGTTATCCGGCGTCAGACCACCCGCCAGAATGATCGGCTTGCTCAAGCCTTGCGGTATCAATGACCAGTCAAATGCCTCGCCGGTTCCTCCGGGAACGCCTTCGACATAGGTGTCGAGCAGAATTCCGCTGGCACTGGCATAAGCATCGCAGGCCGCGGCGATGTCATCACCCGCCTTGACCCGCAGCGCCTTGATGTACGGGCGGTGCCAGCCTTCGCACTCGGCCACGCATTCATCGCCGTGAAATTGCAGCAGGTCCAGGGGCACCGCGTCGAGCAGCTCGCCCAATTCGCACCGGCTTGCATTGACGAACAAGCCCACGGTGGTCACGAACGGCGGCAGCGCCTTGATGATCGAGCGCGCCTGCTGGAACGTCACCGCACGGGGGCTTTTGGCGTAGAACACGAATCCGATGGCGTCCGCCCCGGCCTCGACGGCTGCCAGCGCATCCTCTATGCGGGTAATCCCACAGATCTTGCTGCGAACGGCTGACATGTCGACACAACTCCAAGACAAATCCGGGAAAGTCCCGGATGGTAACAAAAGCATTCGAGGGCGTCAGCCGCCAAGTTCCGAGAAGCCGGTCAGAAAGTGTGGACCAATGTAACGCTCGGGCAACTCGAACTCGTCACGGTACTCGACCTGCACCAGATACAAACCGAATGGATGCGCGGTCACGCCACCGGTCCGTCGAATCCGGCTCTCCAGCACCTCTTTCATCCACTCCACGGGGCGTTCTCCAGCGCCAATGGTCATCAGCACGCCGGCAATGTTGCGCACCATGTGATGCAAGAACGCGCTGGCGCGAATATCCAGCACGATCATCTTGCCGTGACGGGTGACGCGCAGGTGGTGCAGTTCCTTGATCGGCGACTTGGCCTGGCACTGGCCGGCGCGAAAAGCGCTGAAATCATGGGTGCCGAGCAGGTACTGGGCGGCCTCGGCCATGCGTTCGACGTCCAGCGGACGGTGGTTCCAGGTCACTTCTTCGTTCAGGTGCGCCGGGCGAATCTGATCGTTGTAGATCACGTAGCGATAACGCCGGGCAATGGCCTTGAACCGCGCATGGAAGTGCGCCGGCATGACCTTGGCCCAACTGACACTGACATCGTGGGGCAGGTTGATGTTGGCGCCCATGGTCCAGGCCTTCATCGAACGCTCGACCCGGGTATCGAAATGCACCACCTGCCCGCAGGCATGCACCCCGGCGTCGGTACGCCCGGCGCACATCAGCGAAACGGGTGAGTCGGCGACTTTGGACAAGGCGTTTTCGAGGGTTTCCTGCACGGTAAGCACCCCGGACGCCTGGCGTTGCCAGCCGCGGTAGCGCGAGCCTTTGTATTCGACGCCCAGCGCGATCCGGAAAAAGCCGTCGGCTGCCATTTCGGCGGCCGGGTTATCTATATTTGCCAAGGAGGGACAGCCTGATGATGTACCAAAGGCGGGCATTATAAGGCCGCCGGGCGGGGATGCCAGAGGGATCTCCATTGACTGTTCCGACGCCTTCGCGGGCAAGCCCGCTCCCACAGGGTTCTGTGGCGTTCACAAAACCTGTGGGGCTTGCCCGCGAAGGCGCCACAGCAAACGACATCAACTCATCGGTCAAACAAAAACGGCAGCCTCAATGGGCTGCCGCTTTTTTTACAACCTGCCGATCACTCAAGCCAGGCGCGAAAGCATTTCCTCGGCTTCACTCTTCTGCTCGGCATTGCCTTCGCTTACCACCTCATTGAGGATGTCGCGAGCACCGTCGCTGTCGCCCATGTCGATATAGGCCTGAGCCAGATCGAGCTTGGTAGCGGCTTCGTCGGTGCCGGAGAGGAAGTCGAAGTCATCATCGCTATCCAGTGCGGCATCCGCTTCGGTAAAGGTCGGCTCGCCGATGCTGTTGGACAGGCTCTCAAGCTCGGCGTTGACATCATCCAGCTCTGCCGCGAACGCATCCGGCGTGCCCAGTTCGTCCAGTTCGTCGGCCAGCGACAGATCGAAATCGGCCGGCAATTCCAGGTCATCCAGCGCGACCTCAGGAACAGCCGGGGTTTCGGCAACCGGAAAATCCTTCACACCCTCATCCAGATCCAGCAGGAAATCGTCTTCTGCCAGCATCGCCGGCGACGGTTGCGCACCGAGATCCAGGTCGAGGTCGAAGTCCGACAGATCGTCGAGGTTTTCCTTGATTTCAGTCTGCTGCTGCAACACCGACTCAAAACTCAGATCGTCGTCCAGCGGGAACTCGTCCAGGTCCGCTGGTGCTGCCACCTCAGGCTCCGGTGCAGGCACAGGCGTCGCGTCCAGATCATCCAGGCTCAGGTCGAAGGCGCTGTCGAGGTCATCTTCGAACGGCGTTGGCTCTGGCTCTGACACCGGTGCTTGCGGCTCATCAAGCAACAGGTCCTTGACGTATTGCGCGTCCAGCTCCGCAGCAACGGCGGCTGCGGCGATGCCACCGGCAGCCACCAGCGCCATGGCCGGGAAGCGGCTTTTGAGCTTTTCAACCTGGGCGAAGTTGTCGCCATTGGCCACCAACTGACGCTCCTGGCCGACGAACGCATCGCGGTCGCCTTGCTGGCCATAGACTTCCATCAGCTTCAGGCGCAAGTCGCTGCGCTTGGGCTCTTGCTTGACGCCGTCCTCCAGCAACGCGGCAGCCTGGTTCAGGCGACCGGCATTGATGTGCGACTGAGCCTGGCCCAGCACGTCGCTGGAACGTTCGGCAGCCGGCGCCACCAAAGGCGCGGCGATCGGCGTGGTCATCACCACCGGTGCAATCACCGGCGCGGGCGCGGGAGCTGGCGTCGGAGCAGTCGCCAGCTTCACGCTCGGCGGCGGAACTTCCAGGCCATCGAAGCTGCTTTCCGGCAAGTCGAGATCGGCCGAGAACGGCTGTTCTTCGGCCAGGGCACGGGCCATGCGCAGATGTTTTTCGGCTTCTTGCTGGGCTTTGCGGCGACGCGCCAGCAACAGCAGCAGGAGCAGCAGAATCACCGCACCGCCACCGACCAGGCCCAGCAGCACCGGATTGGTCAGCAATTCATTGAATTTCTGATCGTCGGATGCCGCCGGTGCCGCCTCGACAGGCTTCTCGGTCGGCGCCGGAGTTGCCTCGGGCACAGGCGCAACCGGTGCAGTTTCAGCCGGAGCAGGTGCCGTGGCCGGGTTGGCAGCCAGCTCGGCCGACATTGCCGGCGCGGTCGCAGCCGCTGGTGCAGTCGCAGCACCTTCGGTTTGCAACTTGGCCAATTGATTGTTCTTCAGCTCGATCAAGCGTTGCAGCTTGTCCACCTGGCTTTGCAGGTCGGCCATGCGGCTTTTCAGTTCGGCGTTATCACGACGACTGGTGTCGAGGCTTTCCTGGGTCACCGCCAGCTTGTTGCTGAGGGCCTTGGCATCTCCCGCCGCCCCTTTACCAGGGTTCTTGCCGGATTCTGCAGACACCAGGCTCAGCTTGTCGGTGGCCGACTGCGCCGGAGCACCCTCGGTGCGAGCGCGATTGGTGGCGTCGAGCTGTTGCTGCCCTGCCCCGGGTTTCGCCACATAGCGGCGGCCCTGGCGCCAGGCCTTGTTCTGCGCGGCCACTTCAGCAATGGCCTTGGCTTGCGGCAGGCCCGCGCTCTGTGCCTGGTCCGGCATGCGCAGCACCTGGCCGGTTTTCAGGCGGTTGATGTTGCCGTCGATAAAGGCATCCGGGTTCAACGCCTGGATGGCCAGCATGGTTTGCTGGATCGAACCGCCATTACGCGCCTTCGCGGCGATTTCCCACAGGGTATCGCGCGGCGTGGTGGTGTATTGCGACGGCTTGGTCGCACCGGTGACGGGCGCAGCAACCGTTGACGTCGGCTGCGCAGCCGCTTCAGCGGTTTGCGGCGAGAACTTGGACGGATCGAGCAGCACACTGTAGTCGCGCAGCAAACGGCCGTTCGGCCACATGACCTGAACCAGGAACTTCACCATAGGTTCGGACAGAGGCTTGCTGGAGGTCACGCGCAGGATGCTTTTGCCGCTGGCGTTGAGCACCGGGGTGAAGGTCAAGTCGTTGAGAAATGCCTGGCGGTCGACACCGGCCTTGGCGAAATCATCTGGTGAAGCCAGGCTCGGCACCACTTCGGCAGCGGTGAGATCCTTGACATCGAGCAGCTCGATTTCTGCCACCAACGGCTGGTTGAGCGTCGATTTCAGGGTCAACTCCCCGAGCCCGAGGGCATGCGCCATACCGGAGGACAGCGCCGAGGCGGCCGCTATTGCTAACACCAGTTTGCGAACTTGAACCATTAGCTCATCCTTAGTTTGAACATTCCTCGGCCAGCGAGAAGGTATTGATAGTCGCTGCCGTAAGGCATTGCGCGCAACGGCGAGGGTCGTCGCGCGCGATCATTTCATTGATGCCCGGCAAAGCCCCGCAGAGTGGCTCTGCCTTCAGTACTCCGGCAAGCATAGGCTCGCGGGGAATCATTCGACAAATTGTTGCAAAGTATCTTTTACAGCAGGTCTTTAATCAACAACTCGGCCAGTTGCACAGCGTTGAGCGCCGCGCCTTTGCGTACGTTATCTGACGTCAGCCACAGATTAAGTTCCGACGTGTCGTCAATACCATGACGAACCCGACCAACGTAGACCACATCCTGCCCTACTGCATCGCCCACCGGGGTCGGGTAATCGCCGGCTTCCACCAGCTCGATGCCGGGCGCATCTTCCAGGGCCACATTGACTTTCCCCAGGTCGATTTCACTCGCGGACTGCAGGGTCACGCTATAGCTATCGCCAAAAAACACCGGGGCTTGAATGCAAGTGACGGAAATCTTCAATGAAGGCTGCGCCATGACCTGACGCAGCTCACGTACCAGGCGTTTTTCCAGCAACGTATGACCTTGCTCATCCGGCTTACCGACCTGGGCCAACAGGTTGAAGGCCATCTGCCGATCAAAGAATTTCGGCTCCAGCGGCCGCACATTCAGCAGTTCAGCGGTCTGCCGGGCGAGCTCGCTCACGGCTTCACGGCCCTGGGCCGATACCGCAAGGCTCGCGGTCAGGCTGATGCGCTGCAAATCGAGCAAATCCATCAGTGGCGCGAGCACCACTGCCAGCGTGGTGGCCGACGGGCTTGGGCTGCTGACCTGAAAGGGCTTTTTCAAACCGGCCAACACCTGGGCGTTGGCCTCTGGCACGACCTGCGGCGCCTTTTCGGCCGGCAAGGCACCGGAGAGATCGATCAGCGAGCAACCGGCATCGCTGGCGCGGGAAGCGAAACTCAACGAAACCGCCGGGCCGGCGGCAAAGAATGCTAATTGCACCTTGCTGAAGTCGAACTCATCGACTTCCCGTACCCGCACGTTCTTGCCGCGATAGGGTAGCGAACTGCCGGCCGATTCGCTGCTGGCCAACAGGTGCAGGGTGCCGATCGGGAAATCGCGCTCTTCGAGAATCTGCACGAGTGTTTCGCCGACAGTACCGGTGGCGCCGATCACGGCAATATCAATGGTCTGGCTCATGGGTTTTACCTCTGGCGAAACGGGGGGAGCGGCACTTTACCGGGTGGTTGGCGGTTCGGCAATTTAGAACAAAAGATCGCAGCCTTCGGCAGCTCCTACAAAGGAATGCGAGCACCTGTAGGAGCTGCCGAAGGCTGCGATCTTTTAACGGCCAATAAAAAAACCCGCACCTCTTTCAAGGCGCGGGTTCTTTCATTGCATCAACCGATCAACGCTCGAGCAGGATCCGCAGCATGCGGCGCAGCGGTTCGGCCGCGCCCCACAGCAACTGGTCGCCGACGGTGAACGCGCCGACAAATTGCGAACCCATGTTCAGCTTGCGCAGACGGCCAACCGGGATGTTCAGGGTGCCGGTGACCTTGTTCGGGCTCAGCTCCTGAATGCTGGTTTCGCGGCTGTTCGGCACCAGCTTGACCCAAGGGTTGTGCTGGCTGATCAGTCCTTCGATATCAGCGATCGGTACGTCTTTGTTCAACTTGATGGTCAGCGCCTGGCTGTGGCAGCGCATGGCGCCGATGCGCACGCAGATGCCATCGACCGGGATCGGGCTCTTGAAGCGACCGAGGATCTTGTTGGTCTCGGCCTGGGCCTTCCACTCTTCGCGGCTCTGACCGTTCGGCAGTTCCTTGTCGATCCATGGGATCAGGCTGCCGGCCAGCGGTACACCGAAGTTTTCGGTCGGGTACGCGTCACTGCGCATGGCTTCAGCCACACGACGGTCGATGTCGAGGATCGCGCTGGCCGGATCGGCCAGTTGATCGGCAACAGCGGCGTGGGTCGCGCCCATTTGCTTGATCAGTTCACGCATGTTCTGCGCGCCGGCACCGGATGCCGCCTGATAGGTCATGGCGCTCATCCACTCCACCAGGCCAGCCTCGAACAGGCCACCAAGGCCCATCAGCATCAGGCTGACGGTGCAGTTGCCGCCGATGTAGTTCTTGGTGCCCGCATCCAGCTGCTGGTCGATGACCTTGCGGTTCACCGGATCCAGAACGATCACCGCGTCATCCTGCATGCGCAGGCTGGAAGCGGCATCGATCCAGTAACCCTGCCAGCCGGCTTCACGCAGCTTGGGGAAGACTTCGCTGGTGTAGTCGCCACCCTGGCAGGTCAGAATCACGTCGAGGGTTTTCAGCTCTTCAATGCTGTAAGCGTCCTTGAGCGGAGCAATGTCCTTGCCCACGGACGGGCCTTGGCCACCGACATTGGAAGTGGTGAAAAACACCGGCTCGATAAGATCGAAATCCTGCTCTTCCAGCATCCGCTGCATGAGCACGGAACCGACCATGCCGCGCCAACCGATCAGACCTACACGTTTCATCGCAACTACACCTTCTTGAAATGTGGACCGCTACCTTGTCTTGAATTTGGCAGCGGGCCCGAGAGATTACAGATTCCGCAGCGCGGCGACTACTGCGTCACCCATTTCCTGCGTACCGACTTTAGTGCAACCGGCCGACCAGATGTCACCGGTGCGCAAGCCCTGATCCAGCACCAGGCTGACGGCTTTCTCGATGGCATCGGCCGCGGCCTGCTGGTTGAAGCTGTAACGCAACATCATCGACACCGACAAAATGGTCGCCAACGGGTTGGCAATGCCCTTGCCCGCGATGTCCGGCGCCGAACCGTGGCACGGCTCATACATGCCCTTGTTGTTGGTGTCCAGGGACGCCGACGGCAGCATGCCGATGGAACCGGTGAGCATCGAAGCCTGGTCGGACAGGATGTCGCCAAACATATTGTCGGTGACGATCACGTCGAACTGCTTCGGTGCGCGCACCAGCTGCATCGCGGCGTTGTCGACGTACATGTGGCTCAGTTCGACTTCAGGATAATCCTTGGCCACTTGTTCGACCACTTCACGCCACAGTTGGCTGGAGGCCAGTACATTGGCCTTGTCCACCGAGCACAGCTTCTTGCCACGGACCATGGCCATGTCGAAACCGACACGGGCGATGCGGCGGATTTCGCTTTCGCTGTACGGCAGGGTGTCATAGGACTGACGCTCGCCGTTTTCCAGGGTACGGGTACCGCGTGGCGCACCGAAGTAGATGCCGCCGGTCAATTCGCGAACGATCAGGATGTCCAGCCCGGAAACGATTTCCGGCTTCAGGCTGGAAGCCTCGGCCAATTGCGGGTACAGGATCGCCGGACGCAGGTTGCCGAACAGGCCCAGTTGCGCACGGATCTTCAGCAGGCCGCGCTCAGGGCGGATATCACGCTCAATCGCATCCCATTTCGGACCGCCAACGGCGCCCAGCAATACGGCGTCAGCCGCGCGGGCACGTTCCAGGGTTTCGTCGGCCAAGGGCACGCCATGCTTGTCGATGGCTGCGCCGCCGATCACGTCATGACTGAGCTCGAAACCCAGGGCGAACTTGTCGCTGGCCAATTCCAGCACCTTGACCGCTTCGGCCATGATTTCCGGGCCAATACCGTCACCTGGGAGAATCAGAATCTGCTTGCTCATGCTTTCCTCATGTCATCAGTCGGTGCGCCCATGGACGCACCCGGAAAAATTCTATCGTTCAGCCATCAGTACCAGTACATCGGTACTGAACGAACCATCGGCCTCAATCTCGAAATATTCGCGTACTTCATTGCCCATCGACTGCTGCAACTCGCGGATCGCCGCGCGCATCACTTCAGGCGTGCGCATGCGCTCGACCCAGCTGTTGTACTCCAGGCGCAGGCGCTGACGAGTGGTACTGCGGGTGTGCAGCCCCGCCTCGCTGACCTGGCGCAACCACTCGCCGGCGGAATAATCGCGCACATGACTGGTGTCGCGCAGCACTTCGACGCTTTGCAGGTACGTGTCGAACAGCGGGCTACCTGGTGACAACACGTCGACGAACGCCGCCACGCCGCCCGGCTTCAGGACTCGACGGACCTCACGCAGGGCCACGCCCAGATCACTCCAATGGTGCGCCGAATAGCGGCTGAAGACGAAATCGAATTCGCCATCGGCAAACGGCAGGCGCTCAGCGGCACCATTGACCGTGGTCACGTTGCTCAAGCCACGGTCGACAGCGGCAGCGGTCACCACGTCGAGCATCTGCCGGGACAGGTCGTAGGCCACCACTTCTTTCACCAATGAGGCTACGTGAAAACTCACGTGACCGGCACCGCACCCAAGGTCCAGGACCCGGGCATCGCCCTGCCCCGCCAGCTCGGCCTGTAGCAGCGCGAATTCAGTGCCTTGAGCGTGTACGGCGCTGCTCAGGTAGGCCGAGGCCTGTTCACCGAATTGCTTCTGGACTACCTGGGTGTGTCGGGCGGTGCTGGTCATGGGGACTTCCTTTTTGGGGTTTAGCCTTATGTCGTCTGAGCTACCGTCTTCGCGAGCAAGCCCGCTCCCACAGGGGTTTTGTATACGCCACAAATCCAATGTGGGAGCGGGCTTGCTCCGGGCGGCGATCCGACGAAGAGGCCGGCCCTACCTACCGAAATATCAGATCAATCAAGCGTCGCGAAACAACCAAGGCTGGCTCGCACGATGCCTGGCTTCAAACGTCGCAATCGCATCGCCGTCCTGCAAGGTCAGGCCGATATCGTCCAGGCCGTTGAGCAGGCAGTGTTTGCGGAACGCATCGATTTCGAAGCTCAACACCTTGCCGTCAGGGCGGGTCACGGTCTGGGCTTGCAGGTCGACCTGCAACTGGTAGCCCGGATTGGCCTCGACCTGCTGGAACAGTTCATCGACTTCGGCATCGCTCAAGATGATCGGCAGCAAGCCGTTCTTGAAGCTGTTGTTGAAGAAGATGTCGGCATAGCTCGGCGCGATGATGCTGCGGAAACCGTACTCTTCCAGGGCCCACGGCGCGTGCTCGCGGCTGGAGCCGCAACCGAAGTTCTCACGGGCCAGCAACACGCTGGCGCCCTGGTAACGTTCGGCGTTGAGGACGAAGTCCTTGTTCAGCGGACGCTTGGAGTTGTCCTGGTAAGGTTGGCCCACATCCAGGTAGCGCCATTCATCGAACAGGTTCGGGCCAAAGCCCGTGCGCTTGATCGACTTCAAGAACTGCTTCGGGATGATCTGGTCGGTGTCGACGTTGGCACGATCCAAAGGCGCGACAAGACCAGTGTGCTGGGTAAAAGCTTTCATGCTGCGCTCCTTTAGATCAATTCACGGACGTCGATGAAACGACCGTTCACAGCGGCGGCCGCGGCCATGGCCGGGCTGACGAGGTGGGTACGACCACCGGCGCCCTGACGGCCTTCGAAGTTACGGTTGGAGGTCGAGGCGCAATGCTCGCCGGACTCCAAACGGTCCGGGTTCATCGCCAGGCACATCGAGCAACCCGGCTCGCGCCATTCGAAACCGGCTTCGAGGAAAATCTTGTCCAGGCCTTCCGACTCCGCCTGGGCTTTGACCAGACCCGAGCCCGGCACGACGATGGCCTGCTTGATGGTCGAGGCCACTTTGCGGCCCTTGGCGATCACCGCCGCGGCACGCAGGTCTTCGATCCGCGAGTTGGTGCACGAACCGATGAACACGCGGTCGAGCTGAATGTCGGTGATCGCCTGGTTGGCGGTCAAACCCATGTACTTCAAGGCGCGCTCGATGGAACCGCGCTTGACCAGGTCCATTTCCTTCGCAGGATCCGGCACGTTCTGGTCCACCGCCAACACCATCTCAGGCGAGGTGCCCCAGCTGACTTGCGGCTTGATCTGGGTCGCATCGAGCTCAACCACGGTGTCGAACACCGCATCGGCATCGGACACCAAGTCTTTCCAGGCTTCAACGGCCAGTTCCCATTCCGCGCCTTTCGGAGCAAATGGACGGCCCTTGACGTAAGCCACGGTCTTTTCGTCCGCAGCCACCAGGCCTACGCGAGCGCCGGCTTCGATGGACATGTTGCAGATGGTCATGCGGCCTTCAACGGACAGGTCGCGAATCGCGCTGCCGGCGAATTCGATGGCATGGCCGTTACCGCCAGCGGTGCCGATCTTGCCGATCACGGCGAGCACGATGTCCTTGGCGGTCACGCCGAACGGCAATTGGCCTTCGACCACTACCCGCATGTTCTTCATTTTCTTGGCGACCAGGCACTGGGTGGCGAGCACATGCTCGACCTCGGAGGTGCCGATACCGTGAGCCAATGCGCCGAACGCGCCGTGGGTCGAGGTGTGGGAGTCGCCGCAGACCACGGTCATGCCCGGCAAGGTCGCGCCCTGCTCCGGGCCGATGACGTGGACGATGCCCTGGCGAACGTCGTTCATCTTGAACTCGACGATGCCGTATTCATCGCAGTTGTCGTCGAGGGTCTGGACTTGCAGGCGCGAGACCTGGTCAACGATGGCGTCGATGCCGCCCTTGCGCTCCGGCGTGGTCGGTACGTTGTGGTCCGGGGTCGCGATGTTGGCATCGATGCGCCATGGCTTGCGCCCGGCCAGACGCAGGCCTTCGAAGGCTTGCGGCGAGGTCACTTCGTGGATGATGTGACGATCGATGTAGATCAGCGCGGAGCCATCGTCGCGCTGCTTGACCAAATGCGAATCCCAGAGCTTGTCGTAGAGCGTTTTGCCGGCCATCAGACGGTTCCTCATCAGCTTGTTTCTATGCCCCGGGTCTTGAAGTGCTCAATAACCCTTTGGCTTGTGAGGCTGATCCTATGGGGTTACATTAAATAACTCAAATTCATATTTTTTATGCTTTGGATAACCAACTGGAATACAACCATGGACCTGGCCAACCTCAATGCTTTTATTGCCATCGCCGAGACCGGAAGCTTCTCCGGCGCCGGCGAGCGACTGCACCTGACCCAGCCTGCTATCAGCAAACGCATCGCCGGGCTGGAGCAGCAATTGAAGGTGCGCCTGTTCGATCGTTTGGGGCGTGAAGTGAGCCTGACCGAGGCCGGGCGCGCCCTGCTGCCACGGGCCTACCAGATTCTCAATGTCCTCGATGATACGCGCCGTGCCCTGACCAACCTCACGGGCGAAGTGACCGGCCGTCTGACCCTGGCCACCAGTCACCACATCGGCCTGCACCGTTTGCCGCCCTTATTAAGGGAGTTCACCCGACGCTACCCACAGGTGGCGCTGGATATTCAGTTCCTCGATTCGGAAGTGGCCTACGAGGAAATTCTCCATGGCCGCGCCGAACTGGCGGTCATTACCCTGGCACCGGAACCCCATGCGCTGGTCCAGGCCACCCCGGTGTGGGACGACCCGCTGGATTTCGTGGTTGCCCCGGAGCATTCGTTGCTCAATAACGGCAAGGTCAGCCTGGCGGACATCGCCCGACACCCGGCGGTCTTCCCCGGCGGCAACACCTTCACCCACCACATTGTGCAGCGGCTGTTTGAAGCCCAGGGCCTGACGCCCAACATTGCCATGAGTACCAATTACCTGGAAACCATCAAGATGATGGTCTCGATCGGCCTGGCCTGGAGCGTTTTGCCGCGCACCATGCTCGATGAGCAGGTGGCGCGCATACCTTTGCCGGGCATACAACTCACTCGCCAGCTAGGCTATATCCTGCACACGGAAAGGACACTGTCGAACGCCGCGCGGGCCTTCATGGCGCTGCTGGATGCTCAACTCGATCCGCCAGGGACTCAAGGCTAAGTTGTGCTACTCCTATAGAGCCGCGAATTCCCGTGCCAAACGCCCATTCAGCCTAAGGCTTGCCAATGCCCAAATCTGTTGATCGTATTCCGCCTATGCCGCGTATACAGGCACTTGACCCGAAAAACTCCGAACAGAGCTGGGAAAGTGCCTCGCAACTGTTGGCCGCGCTCAACGGCGCGCGCCTGGGTGCCTGGTATTGGGATATCGAGCGCGGGCAGATCAGCTGGTCCCGGGGTACGCAGGCGTTGTTTGGCTTCGACCCCCGCAAACCGTTGCCAGCGGATCTGGAATACCTCGACCTGCTGCCCCCGGAAGATCGCGCGAAAACCGTTCGCGCGTTCCACGCGGTCATCGCTGGCGCGCCGCTGGAGCAAATGATGCACCACCGCATCCGCTGGCCCGATGGCAGCCTGCACTGGCTGGAAATCAGCGGCAGCCTGTTGCCCGACAAGCACGGCCGGCCACGGATGATCGGTGTGATCCGCGAGATTACCCACCAGCGCCAGCGCGAACAGGCGTTGAGCAGCTCGGAAAAACGCTTCGCCACCCTGTTCCACCTGTGCCCGAACATGGTCCTGCTGACCCGCCAGGAAGACGGCCTGATCACCGAAGCCAACCAGTATTTCGAAAGCCTGTTCGGCTGGCCGGTACAGAATGCAATCGGCCGCACCACCCTGGAGCTGGGCCTGTGGGTACACCCCGAGCAACGGGACGAACTGGTCAAGGCCACCAAAGCCAAAGGCGACCTGGTCAGCATGGAAGTGCAGTTTCGCGCCAGCAATGGCCTGATCCACGACGGCATCCTCAGTGCGCAAAAGGTCGAGCTCGAAGGCCAGCCCTATCTACTGAGCACTTTCCTTGACACCACCGAACGCAAAGTCGCCGAACAAGCCCTCAAGGACAGCCAGGAACGCCTCGACCTGGCCCTGGACTCGGCGCAACTGGGCACCTGGGACTGGCACATTCCCAGCGGCATGCTCTACGGATCGGCACGGGCCGCCCAACTGCACGGCCTGGACGCCAAACCTTTCCACGAGTCCTTCGACGAGTTCTTCGAAGGCGTGCCCGGCGAAGAACGCGACACCATGCGCGACGCTTACCGCAGCCTGCGTGAAGGCCCGGCCGGCAACTATCAATTGACCTACCGCGTGCAATTGCCCGACGGCAGTTCGCGCTACCTGGAAAGCCGTGCCCGCCTCTACCGTGATGACAGCGGCGTGCCGGTGCGCATGGCGGGCACATTGCTCGACATCACCGACCAAGTGGAGCGTGAACAACGGCTGGTGGCCTCCGAAGAAAAATTCGCCACGCTGTTCCAGGTCAGCCCCGATCCGATCTGCGTCACCCACCAGGATTCCGGCCAGTTCATTGAGATCAACTCCAGCTTCACCCAGACCTTCGGCTGGAGCACCGCCGATGTGATCGGCCGCAGCGCCGACGAAATCGGCCTGTGGGACGCTTCGGCGAAAAGCCTGCGACGGATCGAACAAGTGATCCGCGAACAAGGCCTGAACAACGTGGCCATTCTGGTCCAGCACAAGGACGGACAGGCCCTGACTTGCGTGATTTCCAGCCGCCAGATCAGCGTCGGCGACCAGCCCTGCATCGTCACCACGCTGCGCGACATCACCCAGCAACAGCGCTCGGAAGCGGCGCTCAAGGCCAGTGAAGAGAAATTCGCCAAGGCCTTCCACTCCAGCCCCGACGCCATCACCATCACCGAGCGCGACACCGGGCGCTATCTGGAGGTCAACGACGGCTTCTGCCGCCTGACCGGCTACCGCGCCGAGGAAGTGGTGGGCCGCACGGTGTATCAGGTCGGAATTTGGGCCGAAGAAAAACAACGCTCGGCGCTGCTGGCCGAATTGCAGATCAAGGGCCGGGTTCATCACCAGGAAATGCTCGGGCGCAACAAGCGCGGCGAACTGCTCACCGTCGAAGTCTCGGTGGAACCGATCACCCTCAATGAGACCGCCTGCCTGCTGCTGACCGCGCGAGACGTCAGCCTGTTGAAAAACGCCGAAGCGCAGATCCGCCACCTGGCCTACCACGACCCACTGACCAACCTGCCCAACCGCGCCTTGCTGATGGACCGCCTGAGCCAGCAGATCGCCCTGCTCAAACGGCATAACCTGCGCGGCGCACTGATGTTCCTCGACCTCGACCATTTCAAGCACATCAACGACTCCCTCGGGCACCCGGTGGGCGATACGGTGCTGAAAATCATCACCGCGCGCCTGGAGGCCAGCGTGCGCATGGAGGACACCGTTGCGCGCCTGGGCGGTGACGAATTCGTGGTCCTGCTCAGCGGCCTCGAAGGCTCGCGCAGCGAGGTCAGCGATCAGGTTCGCGAAGTGGCCGACACCATCCGCGAGCTGCTGTCCGAGCCGATGTTCCTCGACGGCCAGCGCCTGCAAGTGACGCCCAGCATCGGCATTGCCCTGATCCCCGATCACGGCTCGACCCCGACCGACCTGCTCAAGCGCGCCGACATCGCGCTCTATCGCGCCAAGGACTCGGGGCGCAATACCGCGCAGATGTACCACAACACCATGCAGAAGGCCGCGAGCGAACGCCTGCGCATGGAAACCGACCTGCGCCTGGCGCTTTCCCGGGGCGAGTTTCGCGTGCATTACCAACCCCAGGTCGACGCCCGGGGCGACCGCATCGTCGGTGCCGAGGCGCTGGTGCGCTGGAGTCATCCGGAGCTCGGCGCGCAGTCACCCAACGAGTTCATCAAGGTGCTGGAAGACAGCGGGCTGATTCTGGAAGTCGGCAACTGGATCCTCGACGAAGCCTGCCAGGCCTTCAAGCAATTGATCGACAACGGTCTGGTGAATCCGTACAAATTCAGCCTGTGCGTGAACATCAGCCCGCGCCAGTTCCGCCAGAACGACTTCGTCGAACGAATTGAAAACAGCCTGGCCAGCTACGGCCTGCCCTGCTCCCTGTTGAAGCTGGAAATCACCGAAGGCATCGTGATCCAGAACCTGGAAGACACCATCAACAAAATGCGTCGCCTGAAAAAACTCGGCGTGAGCTTCGCCATGGACGACTTCGGCACCGGCTACTCCTCACTGACCTACCTCAAGCGCTTGCCGGTCGACACCCTGAAAATCGACAAGTCGTTCATCCGCGACGCCACCAGCGACCCGAACGACGCCGAGATCATCCGCGCCATCGTCGCCATGGCCCGCAGCCTGGATTTGAAAGTAATTGCCGAAGGGGTGGAAACAGCGGAGCAGCTAGAGTTCCTGCAGGGGCTGGAGTGCCATTTCTATCAGGGGTATTTGCACAGCCAGCCGTTGCCGTTGGAGGAGTTTCAAAAACTGCTGAAGTGACGTGCACAAAAAAGGGCGCCAATGGCGCCCTTCTTCTTGCTCTGACTCAGTGTTGCAGAGCCGGCTTTTGCGTCCCGTTGATCGGGATGCGCTTGGCTTTCGCCTCTTCCGGAATCACCCGCAGCAGGTCGATGCTCAACAGACCGTTGCTCAGGCCGGCAGCCTTGATCTCGATGTGGTCCGCCAGACGGAAGGACAGTTTGAAGGCACGTTGCGCAATGCCCTGATACAGATAAGTGACGTCTTCGTTCGCGTCGCGTTTACCGCCACTGATGGTCAGCACACCCTTCTCGACTTCGAGTTCCAGATCTTCTTCCTGGAAACCGGCTGCGGCAATGACGATGCGGTATTGATCGTCGCCGTGTTTCTCCACGTTATAGGGTGGATAGCTGCTGCCTGGTTCGTTGCGCAGGGCGGTCTCGAACAGGTCATTGAAACGGTCGAAACCTACCGAGGAACGGAACAGTGGGGCCAGGGATAATGTAGTAGCCATGATGCAAATCTCCTGAAAACAATCAGCAAGGTTTTTTGTCTCCGCGACCCGAATTCGGCATCGCGTAATCCTTAGATAGGGATCGCTGATTGCATTTCAAGAGATTATTTTCTGCTTTTTTTGTAAAAAGTTTCAGGCCGCCTCTGCCACCGGCAGCCCCAGCAAACGCGAGACGTTATCCAGCTCGGTCTCACGACGCAGCACGGTGAACAGTTCCACCGCCTCGGGATAATTGCGGGTCAGCATCGCCAGCCATTGCTTCAGGCGACCCGGCGACTGGCGTGGCGTCATCTGCGCCTTGGCTTGCAGCCAGAAGTCCTGGATCAGCGGCAGCAGCTCGGCCCAGGTCATCTCGACCACCTCCTCACCGGCCCGCGCCGCGGCGATCTGCCGGGCGAGATCCGGACGCGAAACCAGGCCGCGACCGAGCATGATGTCTTCCACGCCGCTGATCTCGCGGCAGCGCCGCCAGTCTTCGACGCTCCAGATATCGCCATTGGCGAACACCGGCACCTTGACCACGTCCTGCACCCGCGGAATCCATTCCCAGTGCGCTGGCGGCTTGTAGCCGTCGACCTTGGTCCGCGCATGCACCACGATGTGTTCGGCGCCGCCTTCGGCCAGGGCCGTGGCACACACCAGCGAACCGTCCGGGCTGTCGAAGCCCAGGCGCATCTTGGCGGTGACTGGAATGTGCGCGGGGACGGCACGACGGACGTGCTCGACGATCTGGTTGAGCAGTTCGGGTTCCTTGAGCAATACCGCGCCACCACGGGATTTGTTGACCGTCTTGGCCGGGCAACCGAAGTTCAGGTCGATCACTTCGGAACCCAGCTCGCAGGCCAGCGCGGCATTTTCCGCCAGGCACACGGGGTCGGAACCGAGCAGTTGCACACGCAGCGGCACACCGGAGGCCGTCCGGGCACCGTTGAGCAACTCCGGGCCGAACTTGTGGAAATAGGCAGGTGTCAGCAACTGGTCGTTGACCCGAATGAACTCGGTCACGCACCAGTCAATACCACCCACGCGGGTCAGCACATCGCGCAGGATGTCGTCGACCAACCCCTCCATGGGCGCCAAAGCAATTTGCATGAAAAACACACTCGAGGAAAAACGTGCGGCAGTTTACTGGGTTCAGAGAAAATCTGCAGAACATCGCAGATCCATTGTGGGAGCGAGCAAGTCGGACCGCCGCACCGCCGCTCCCACAGAAAGTCAGGGTTGTACCAACTCCTGCGCCCGGATCGCCGGGCCATAGCCCTCGATGAATTCAGTCGGCATGCGCTTGGGTTTGCCGGTGGACAGTTCGATGCAGACAAACGTGGTCTGCGCGCGCAATAACGTGGTGTTGTCGCTGGGGCGGATCAACTGGAAGTGCCGGGTCATTTTCAGGCGCTGATCCCAATCGACGATCCAGGTCGCCAATTGCAACTCATCGTCCTCATAGGCTGCCGCCAGGTAATCGATCTCGTGTCGCACCACCGCCATGGCCCGGTCCAGCCGCCGATATTCGACCAGGTCCAAGCCAAGGCGCTGGGAGTGGCGCCAGGCACAGCGTTCGAGCCAGGTCACGTAGACCGCGTTGTTCGCATGCCCCAACCCGTCAATGTCCTCGGCGCTCACTTGCAGATCAATGATGAACGGCGTTTCCCGATCCCAGCCCATGCCCGACTCCCTGGTCAGATAATTTCGACCGGGGCAGTGTAACGGAAGCTCAGGCGGATTGGCGCGATTGCAGACTGCGCCCGGCCAGCAGTGATAACACGCCATCAATCACCTGCGGGTCAGCCAACACTCGCTGATGACCACCGTCCTTCAAACGCAACAAGCGACTGTCGAACCAGGCTTCGTGAATCAGCTGGGATTCCTTCACCAGGACGAAGTTGTCGTCTTCGGCGTGGACAATCAGGCCAGGCATGTCGAGTTGATAGTGCGCGACATCCAGCATCGCGGCTCGCATGCCAACGTCTTGCTCGACCTGGCGAATGAACGCCGAGCGGGCCTTCGGTGGCAGCCCGACATAGCGGGCAAAGCCACGCAACACGCCGAGAATTCGCGCCGGAGCGGCAATGGTGACCAGGGTTTCGGTGCGCAAGCCCAACTGGACCGCGAGCATCGCACTGGCGCCGCCCATGGAGTGGCCGATGACCGCTTGCAGGGGGGGCAGTTCGGCGGCCGCTTCAAGCATGGCGCGGGCGAACAGCACCACATTCGCTTCGCTGCCCGGCGAGCGACCGTGGGCCGGACCATCGAGAGCCACGACCGAGTAACCGGCATCGACCAGCGCGGTGATGAGGCTGGCAAACTGCGTGGGCCGCCCTTCCCAACCATGCATCAGCAAGACTGCCGGGCCCTGGCCCCAGCGCAAGGCCGAGAGGCCGAAACGCAGGGTGATTCGCTCGGACCTGGCCAACAGTGGCAGCTCCCAGTCACGCAGCGGCAGATCCCGTGGCGTCATGAACGCCTGTCGCATTTTGCTTGCGACCAATTTCGGGGCAAACCAGCCCAAGGTGCCATTAACGCCACGAACCCACTTTAACGCGCTCATCGCATTCTCCTCAGGCCGCGGCCTTCAGGTCAGCGCACTGCCGATTTGGCGGCGCGCAGTAATCGATCGGACAACTCTCCCGGCCCCAGCGCTCGCGCCAGAGCCAGCCCACCCACCATCAAGGCCATGTCGGCCAGGGCTTTTTCGGTTTCTTCGGGGCTGGCCGCCAACTGCGCGACCATCAGTTCCACGTGCTCATTGAGCGCAACACGAAACGCTTCCGGCAACCGCCCCAGTTCGCCGACCGATGCCGGGATCGGACAGGCCGATTCGGAGGAATCACGGTGCTTGCGCGACAAATAAAACGCCGCCACCAGCGCCCGGCGCTCTTCACCCGTCAACTCCGAGTCCATGTCGGCAATCAGGTCACGGCGGTGACCGAGCAATTGCCTGAACGCCTCGAGCATCATCGCGTCCTTGCTTTCGAAGTGGGCGTAGAAGCCGCCGACCGTCAGGCCCGCCGCGCCCATCACTTCGCCCACGCTTGGCTCGGCCGGGCCGCGCTGAATCAGCGCTGCGCTGGCAGCCTTGAGGATGCGCTCGCGGGTTTGAGCTTTTTTATCGTTCATCGTTGCCTCCGAATATTACGATTGAAATATTATTCTCATAATAAATTTTAGCAAGTCATGGGTGTGACCGCTGGTCTGAAGAACAGTTTTTTTGGGAAAAGGAGGAATTTGGCCAAACGCCAGACAAACAAAAGGGCCATTCAATAATTGAATGACCCTTATAAAATCCCGCAGAGCGGGTAATCGTGGCGTCCCCTAGGGGACTCGAACCCCTGTTACCGCCGTGAAAGGGCGGTGTCCTAGGCCACTAGACGAAGGGGACACAAACCCTTCTATACAACTGATCAGTGCTGAGTGCTGATCGATTCAAGGCCGGTGTGGCCAGACCTTGAACTGTAAAATTGGTGGAGCTAAGCGGGATCGAACCGCTGACCTCCTGCATGCCATGCAGGCGCTCTCCCAGCTGAGCTATAGCCCCGGATTTTTCGCCTCGCGGCGGAGCGACATCTTGCAACATCGCTTCTGTAAAACTGGCGTCCCCTAGGGGACTCGAACCCCTGTTACCGCCGTGAAAGGGCGGTGTCCTAGGCCACTAGACGAAGGGGACGCAAACCCTTCTATACAACTGATCAACGCTGAGTGTTGATCGCTTCAAGGCCGGTGTGGCCAGGCCTCGAAGTGTAAATTGGTGGAGCTAGACGGGATCGAACCGTCGACCTCTTGCATGCCATGCAAGCGCTCTCCCAGCTGAGCTATAGCCCCTCATCGTTGATGTCATCGCTGAGGACGGGGCGAATCTTAAGGGCGTATCGAAAGCCTGTCAAACTTATTTTTCAAAAAATTTAAAATTTTTTGCCGACATAACAACCACTTACCGCCCTCCCCCCGGAAATCCGGGGTTTGGGGAAAGAGCGCAGGCCCGTAGGAGCTGGCGAAGCCTGCGATCTTTTCGGAGCAACCAGAAAGCAAGATCAAAAGATCGCAGCCTTCGGCAGCTCCTGCACAAGGTCAAATGCGCTTAGGCGATGGCGCCCAGCAGCTTTTCCCATTCCTTGTTTTCTTTCTTCGACACGCCGCCCAGCAGGTCAATGGCCTGGCGCAGACGGAAACGGGTCAGGTCCGGCCCGAGGATTTCCATCGCATCGAGCACCGACACAGAGCTGGCCTGGCCGGTGATCGCAGCGAACATCAGCGGCATGGCATCACGCAGCTTCAGCTCCAGGGACTCGACCACCGCCTGAATGGTCGCGGTGATGCTGTCCTTCTCCCACTGACGCAGGCTTTCGAGCTTCCACAGGATCAATTGCATCAACTGCCGAACCTGATCGCCCGACAGCTTCTTGGATTCGAACAGCTTGGCATCGGGGTTCACGCCACCGGCAAAGAAGAACCCGGCCAGCGGTGCCACCTGGCTGAAGGTTTCGACCCGGCCCTGCACGTGCGGTGCGATCTTCATCATGTATTCGGAATTGAACGCCCACTTCCGCACGCGCGCGGCGAACTCTTCCACCGGCAGGTCACGCAGCCACTGGCCGTTGAGCCACGACAGTTTCTCGATATCGAAGATCGGTCCGCCGAGGGACACACGCTTGAGGTCGAAGTTGTCGACCATTTCCTGCAACGAGAACTTCTCGCGCTCGTCCGGCATCGACCAGCCCATGCGGCCCAGGTAGTTGAGCATCGCTTCGGGCATGAAGCCCATGCGCTCGTAGAAGGTCACCGAGGTCGGGTTCTTGCGCTTGGACAGCTTGCTCTTGTCCGGGTTACGCAGCAGCGGCATGTAGCACAGCTCCGGTTGTTCCCAGCCGAAGTACTCGTACAGCAGGATCAGCTTCGGTGCCGATGGCAACCACTCTTCGCCACGCAATACGTGGGTGATGCCCATCAGGTGGTCGTCGACCACGTTGGCCAGGAAGTACGTCGGCAGGCCGTCGGTCTTCATCAGGACTTGCATGTCCATGCGGTCCCACGGGATTTCAACGTTGCCACGCAGCATGTCCGGCACCACGCAGACGCCTTCGCTCGGTACTTTCATGCGGATAACGTGGGGCTCGCCAGCGGCCAGGCGACGGTCGACTTCTTCCTTGGACAGCAGCAGCGCGCGGCCGTCGTAACGCGGGGTTTCACCGCGAGCCATCTGCTCGGCGCGCATCTGGTCCAGCTCTTCGGCGGTGCAGAAGCACGGGAAAGCATGACCGAGCTCTACAAGCTGCTGGCAATACTTCTGGTAAATGTCGCCGCGCTCGCTTTGACGGTACGGACCGTGCGGGCCGCCGACATCCGGGCCTTCGCTCCAGTCGATGCCCAGCCAGCGCAAGGCGTCGAAAATCTGCTGTTCGGACTCGCGGGTCGAACGCAACTGGTCAGTGTCTTCGATCCGCAGGATGAACTCACCGCCGTGTTGCTTGGCAAAGCAATAGTTGAACAAGGCGATGTAGGCGGTACCTACGTGGGGATCCCCGGTAGGCGATGGCGCGATGCGAGTGCGGACGGTGGTCATGGCATGTCTCGAAAAGAATAAAAGCGAAGTTCAAACAAGGCGCGAATGGTAACAGGCGACACCCGCCCGGCTCCAGTGAACAGGGCATTTAAGCCAAGGTTGCGTCTGTAACGCCCGTATAGGGAGGTGAATGGCCGAATATCAGCCGATGGCATTTACCGCTTATCGGCTGTATGCCAGATTTGCCTGCTGATAACTTCTCTTACAATTTCTCGACTACAGTTTGCCCCATGCCTGCCCAACTCAAGCGTCGCCTCTTCTCGTTCCTGCTGATTGTCCTGTTGATTGCCGGGGGCCTGTTTGCCCATTGGCTGTTCAAGGGGCGCTTTTATGAAAGCACCGACAACGCTTATGTCCAGGGCGAGATCACCCGCGTGTCGAGCCAATTGGGCGCGCGTATCGATAAGGTGCTGGTGCAGGACAACCAGCATGTCGAGAAAGGCCAGTTGCTGGTCAAACTCGAAGGCGACGACTTCCGCCTCGCGGTCGACCGCGCCAATGCCGCCCTGGCCACCCGCGAGGCCGAGCGCCTGCAAGCCCAGAGCAAACTGACCCAGCAGGCCAGCCTGATTGCCGCCAGCGAAGCGCAAGTCGCGTCCAGCCAGGCCAGCCTGGGTCGCTCGCAAATCGACCTGACCCGCGCCGAGACCTTGCGCAAACCAGGCTTTATTTCGGAAGAACGGGTGACCACCCTCTCCGCCGACAACCACATCGCCCGCTCGCAAGTGGCCAAGGCCCAGGCAGACGCGCAAGGCCAGCGCCAGCAGGTCAATGCACTGAATGCGGAAATCAAACGCCTCGACGCGCAGATCGCCAACGCCAGAACCGACCTGGCCCAGGCCGAACTGAACCTGACCCGCAGCGAAATCCACGCGCCCATCAGCGGCCTGATCGGTCAGCGTGCAGCCCGCGAAGGCCAATACGTGCAGGCCGGCGCTTACCTGTTGTCGATCGTGCCGGACGAAGACATCTGGATTCAGGCCAATTTCAAGGAAACCCAGATTGGCCACATGCAACCCGGCCAGGAAGCCGAACTGACCTTCGACGCCTACAGCGACACCCCGATCAAAGCCCGGGTCGACAGCCTGTTCGCCGCCTCGGGTGCGCAGTTCAGCCTGTTGCCACCGGACAATGCCACGGGCAACTTCACCAAAGTCGTACAACGGATTCCGGTAAAACTGACCTTCGCCGCGGACAATCCGCTGCGCGGCAAGATCCGCCCAGGCATGTCGGTCACCGCCAAGGTGAACATCAAGGACACCCCTGAAGAAGTCACCCCCAAAGTGAGCCACAAAGACGCCCCTGACGATGGCCGGTGATCAACTGATCCGCCCGGTCGGCGAACCGACCCGGCGGGACTGGATTGCAGTGATGAGCGTGATGCTCGGTGCGTTCATGGCGGTGCTGGACATCCAGATCACCAATTCCTCGCTCAAGGACATCCAGGGTGCGCTGTCGGCGACCCTGGAAGAAGGTTCGTGGATTTCCACCTCGTACCTGGTGGCGGAAATCATCATGATCCCGCTCACCGCCTGGCTCGTGCAGTTGCTGTCGGCGCGACGCCTGGCGGTGTGGGTGTCCCTCGGGTTCCTGGTCGCATCCCTGCTCTGCTCCATGGCGTGGAGCCTGGAAAGCATGATCGTGTTCCGCGCCCTGCAAGGCTTTACCGGTGGCGCGCTGATTCCGCTGGCGTTCACCCTGACCCTGATCAAGCTCCCGGAACACCACCGCGCCAAAGGCATGGCCATGTTCGCCATGACCGCCACATTCGCGCCCTCCATCGGCCCGACCCTCGGCGGCTGGCTGACGGAAAACTGGGGCTGGGAATACATCTTCTACATCAACATCCCGCCCGGCCTGATCATGATCGCCGGCCTGATGTACGGCCTGGAGAAGAAAGAAGCCCACTGGGAATTGCTCAAAAGCACCGACTACGCCGGAATTCTCACCCTCGGCGTCGGGCTCGGTTGCTTGCAGGTGTTCCTGGAAGAAGGCCATCGCAAGGACTGGCTGGAATCGAGCCTGATCGTAACCCTGGGCAGCATCGCACTGGTCAGCCTGATCAGCTTTGTGATCGTGCAGACCTCCAAACCCAATCCGCTGATCAACCTCGGCATCCTGCGCAATCGCAACTTTGGCCTATCGAGCATTTCCAGTCTCGGGATGGGGGTCGGGCTGTACGGCTCGATCTACCTGTTGCCGCTATATCTGGCGCAGATCCAGAACTACAACGCCCTGCAGATCGGTGAAGTGATCATGTGGATGGGCGTGCCGCAGCTGTTCCTGATCCCGCTGGTGCCCAAGTTGATGAAATACGTCTCGCCGAAATGGCTGTGCACCCTGGGCTTCGGGCTATTCGGTCTGGCGAGCTTCTCCTCGGGCGTGCTGAACCCGGACTTTGCCGGGCCGCAGTTCAATCAGATCCAGATCATCCGTGCCCTGGGGCAGCCGCTGATCATGGTCACTATTTCGTTGATCGCCACGGCGTACATTCTTCCGCAAGACGCGGGGTCGGCCTCGAGCCTGTTCAACATCCTGCGCAACCTCGGCGGCGCCATCGGCATCGCCCTGCTCGCCACCCTGCTGGATGCGCGGACCAAGGTTTACTTTGACTACCTGCGTGAATCCATCGTGCCGGGCAATCCGCAGGTGGCTGAACGGATTGCCTCGCTGGCTGACCGGCTGGGCAACGAAACGGCAGCCCTGGGCAAACTCAGCGAGATCGCCCACCAACAGGCGTCGATCATGGCCTATAACGATGCGTTTCACTTTGTCGGGATTGCGCTGGGGATCAGCATGGTGGCGGTGCTGCTGACCAGGAAATTGCCGGAAGGGTTGAAGGCGGGTGAGGCTCATTGACTCACCGCAAATTACCGTAGGAGCTGCCGAAGGCTGCGATCTTTAGATTGTTCCTTTCAAAACAAGATCAAAAGATCGCAGCCTTCGGCAGCTCCTACAGAATTTGTGTCAGACCGTCAGAAGTCTTTCGCGCAACTTGGCAATCTCGTCGCGCATCTGCGCCGCCGCTTCGAATTCCAGGTCGCGGGCGAGTTGGTACATCTTCTCTTCCAGGGCCTTGATACGCTTGGCGATCTCGCCCGGCGAGCGCAGTTCGGCCTCGTACCGGGCGTTTTCCTCGGCAGCCTTGGCCATGCCCTTGCGCTTCTTGCTACGTGAACCGGGCACGGTGGCGCCTTCCATGATGTCGGCGACGTCCTTGAACACGCCTTTGGGGGTGATGCCATTGGCCAGGTTGAAGGCGATCTGCTTGTCGCGACGGCGCTCGGTTTCGCCGATCGCGCGCTCCATGGAGCCGGTGATCCGGTCGGCATACAGAATCGCCCGACCGTTGAGGTTACGCGCCGCCCGGCCGATGGTCTGGATCAGCGAGCGCTCGGAACGCAGGAAGCCTTCCTTGTCGGCATCGAGGATCGCCACCAGCGAGACTTCCGGCATGTCCAGGCCTTCGCGCAGCAGGTTGATGCCCACCAGCACATCGAAGGTGCCAAGGCGCAAATCGCGGATGATCTCGACCCGTTCCACGGTGTCGATGTCCGAGTGCAGGTAACGCACGCGCACGCCGTGGTCGGCCAGGTAATCGGTCAAATCCTCGGCCATGCGCTTGGTCAGCGTGGTGACGAGCACCCGCTCTTCCAGAGCGACGCGCTTGCTGATTTCCGACAGCAAGTCGTCGACCTGGGTCAGTGCCGGGCGAATCTCGATTTGTGGGTCCACCAGCCCGGTCGGGCGCACCACCATGTCAATGACGCGGCCAGCGTGTTCGGCTTCGTAGTTGCCCGGGGTCGCCGAGACGAAAATCGTCTGTGGGCTGATGCGTTCCCACTCATCGAAACGCATCGGCCGGTTGTCCAGCGCCGACGGCAGGCGGAAACCGTATTCCACCAGGGTCTCTTTACGCGAACGGTCGCCTTTGTACATCGCACCGACCTGCGGCACGCTGACGTGGGACTCGTCGATCACCAGCAAGGCATCGGCCGGCAGGTAATCGTAAAGCGTCGGTGGCGCCGCGCCGGCTTCGCGGCCGGACAGATAGCGCGAGTAGTTTTCGATGCCGTTGCAGTAACCCAGTTCGAGGATCATCTCCAGGTCGAAACGGGTGCGCTGCTCCAGACGCTGGGCTTCCACCAGTTTGTTGTTGGAGCGCAGGTATTCCAGGCGCTCCTGCAACTCGACCTTGATGCCTTCGACCGCGCCCATCAGGGTTTCCCGGGGCGTTACGTAGTGGCTCTTCGGGTAGAAGGTGAAGCGCGGCAGTTTGCGAATCACTTCGCCGGTCAGCGGGTCGAACGCCGACAGGCTTTCCACTTCATCGTCAAACAATTCGATGCGGATCGCCTCGAAATCGGATTCCGCCGGGTGGATATCGATCACATCGCCGCGCACACGGAAGGTCGCACGGGCAAAATCCATGTCGTTGCGGGTGTACTGCAGGTCGGCCAGGCGTCGCAGCAGTTCGCGCTGATCGAGCCGGTCACCGCGATCCACGTGCAACACCATCTTCAAATAGGTTTCCGGACTGCCCAGACCGTAGATGCAGGACACCGTGGTGACGATGATCGCGTCCTTGCGCTCAAGCAACGCCTTGGTCGCCGACAGACGCATCTGCTCGATGTGGTCGTTGATCGACGCATCCTTCTCGATAAAGGTGTCCGAGGACGGCACGTAGGCTTCCGGCTGGTAGTAGTCGTAGTAGGAAACGAAATATTCCACCGCGTTGTTCGGGAAGAACGCCTTGAACTCCCCGTATAACTGCGCCGCCAGGGTCTTGTTCGGCGCCAGCACCAGGGTCGGACGCTGCACCTGGGCGATCACGTTGGCGATGCTGAAGGTCTTGCCCGAGCCGGTCACACCGAGCAGCGTCTGGTGCGCCAACCCGGCCTCGATGCCCTCGACCATCAGTCGGATGGCTTCCGGCTGATCGCCGGCGGGCTCGAAACGGGTGACTAGCTGGAATTCAGACATGAAATACCTCTGGATCACTCTTGCCGGTAAAACCGGCACGAACGAGAAAGACCGCAAACGACCGATGTCGCCCGAAAAAAACTGGATTGTGCTCAATGTGGAGCCGATTGCCAGCGCTTTCAAGGTAAACGTCCTACATCGCGCAAAACCTTTGCCGACGCCATTCGACTACCGGTCGAGAAATAATAGGAAAAACTTACCCGAAATGTTGATTCGCCTGTCGCCAGCCATCGCCGATGGCCTCTATACTAGCTCCCCGTTTGTGCACCGCTCTAGTGCATTCGGCTGGAGCGCGACACGTCCCTCCACACTCCATTCAGAGCCGCCGCAATAATGAGCCTGTTCTCCGCTGTCGAAATGGCACCACGCGATCCAATCCTGGGCCTCAACGAAGCATTCAACGCCGATACCCGGACCAACAAAGTCAACCTGGGAGTCGGTGTTTACTGCAACGAGGAGGGGCGAATTCCACTCCTGCGCGCCGTTGTCGAAGCCGAAACCATTCGCGCCGCTCAACACGTTTCCCGTGGCTACCTGCCAATCGACGGCATCGCCGCCTACGACCAGGCTGTGCAGAAATTGCTGTTCGGCAATGACTCGCCGCTGATCGCCGCTGGCCGCGTCATCACCACCCAGGCCGTTGGTGGTACTGGCGCACTGAAAATCGGTGCCGACTTCCTCAAGCAACTGTTGCCGAACGCCGTCGTGGCGATCAGCGACCCGAGCTGGGAAAACCACCGCGCCCTGTTCGAAACCGCCGGTTTCCCGGTGCAGAACTACCGTTACTACGACGCCGCGACCCACGACGTGAACCGTACCGGCATGCTGGAAGACCTGAACGCGCTGCCAAACGGCTCGATCATTGTGCTGCACGCCTGCTGCCACAACCCGACCGGCGTGGACCTGAGCCCGGCGGACTGGAAGAACGTCCTGGAAGTCGTTAAAGCCAAAGGCCACGTGCCGTTCCTCGACATGGCCTACCAGGGCTTTGGCGATGGCATCGACGAAGACGCCGCCGCCGTGCGCCTGTTTGCTGAATCGGGCCTGACTTTCTTCGCTTCCAGCTCGTTCTCCAAGTCGTTCTCGCTGTACGGCGAGCGCGTTGGGGCCCTGTCGATCGTCAGCGAATCGAAAGAAGAAAGCGCGCGCGTGTTGTCGCAAGTCAAACGCGTGATCCGCACCAACTACTCCAACCCGCCGACCCACGGCGCCAGCGTTGTCGCTGCAGTACTGAACAGCCCGGAACTGCGCGCCCAGTGGGAAGCCGAGCTGGCCGAGATGCGCCTGCGCATTCGTGGCATGCGCACCCAGATGGTCGACCTGCTGGCACAAAAAGCGCCTCAGCGTGATTTCAGCTTCGTCGGTCGCCAGTGCGGCATGTTCTCCTACTCCGGCCTGACGGTTGAGCAAGTTCACCGCCTGCGCAACGAGTTCGGCATCTACGCCCTGGACACCGGCCGCATTTGCGTGGCCGCGCTGAACCAGAGCAACATCAAGGTTGTGACGGACGCTATCGTCCAGGTCATCTGATTACGCCTTGGAATGAAAACGGGAAGCCATGTGGCTTCCCGTTTTTTTATTTGCTTCAGATAATTCTCAACGCAACGACGCAGCCCTCTAAACTCCACACAAGTCAAAATGTGGGAGCGGGCTTGCTCGCGAAGACGGCAGTACATTCAATACTTGTACAACCTGACCCACCGCTTTCGCGAGCAAGCCCGCTCCCACAGGATTTGTGTACGAAGCATTCCCGAGAACTCAAATGAAAAACGATGACCTGCGCGCCGACCGCGATGACCTGGATGACCTGGATCACTTCACCCCCCGCGTCCCGACCAAACGCGGCAACAACCTGGTGATGCAAGTGGCCACCGGTGTGTTTCTTGGCGGCCTGGCCCTGTGGCTGGTGCAATTGGGGGCCACGGCGCTCTACGCCAAGCTGATGCTTGCCACGATTACTTTCGGCGGTTAAGCCAGCTCGGTCGCACGCTGTGTGGCAGCGTCGTCGTAGGCGACATACAGCGATTCCGCAACCTGGCTCTTGATCGCCTTGGTGCTTTCCAGGCCCAGGACAAAGCCTTCGGCCTTGCCGCCAGCGCGGTTCAATGCTTCAGCGGTGCCGGCCTGGATGATGGCGTCGAACAACTTTTCGGCGTGGGGGCCGACACCTTTGGGCAGGCTGATCTGAGAGATGCTCATCGGCGCACCCCGTGGTATCGAGGTGTGAGGGTCAAATGATTCATGGCGCGTACCTTTTCGGCGAATGGCCGGCAGCGCGTGTCACCACTTCCGGGTGGCCATGGTAGACCTCTGGGGCCATCCTGGTAACCGTCAATCGCCACCAAACCACCGCCCATCCCGCTGATTCGCGCCAATTGTTATTCGATGCTTGACTTCTCTTTTTGAATCAGTAAGATACGCGCCATTCCGCGATAGCTCAGTTGGTAGAGCAAGTGACTGTTAATCACTGGGTCCCTGGTTCGAGTCCAGGTCGTGGAGCCAGACAAGGTTCCAGAGAAAGCTTCCAAAATTTCTGAAACCACCGAAAAACCCGCCTTCTCAGGCGGGTTTTTTCGTTTTGGCGTTCTGTGGGATCCCGGTGGGTACCACCCGTTTTAAGGGTAGAGCTTGGTGCTCAGGTGAGTGGCGAGAGGACGGGGTGGCGTCCTGTCCACCAGGCTTGCCTGCTTATTCGCTGCCTCCGTTTGACCCGTATTGTCTGGACGGATCTTGAACCAGATGGCGTACATCGCTGGCAGGAACACCAGTGTCATGATGGTTCCGACGAACGTACCTCCGATCAGCGTGTAGGCCAGCGTCCCCCAGAAGACGGAGTGTGTCAGCGGAATGAATGCCAGGATGGCCGCCAGCGCTGTCAGCAGTACCGGGCGGGCACGCTGTACCGTGGCTTCAACCACTGCGTGAAACGGGTCCAGCCCTTCTTGCGCGTTGTGATGGATTTGCCCAATCAGAATCAGCGTATTGCGCATCAAAATGCCCGAAAGGGCGATCAGGCCGACCAGAGCGTTGATTCCAAACGGTTGCTGGAAGATCAGCAGTGTCGGCACCACGCCAATCAATCCCAGTGGCGAGGTGAGGAACACCATGATCATCGCCGAGATCGAACGCACCTGGACAATGATGATCAGCAGCGTCATGGCAATCATGATCGGGAATAACGGCAACATCGCTTTACCGGCCTTGCCCGACTCCTCGATTGCACCCGCCTGTTCAATCCGATATCCGCCAGGCAGCTTGTCGATGACCGGCTGTAGCTCCTTCATGATCACGCCCGAGACGTCTGGCGGCTGCAAGCCTTCGGCAATGTCGCCACGCACGGTGATGGTCGGCGTGCGGTCACGACGCCGCAGGATCGGATCTTCCATACGCACATCGACCGCTCCGACCTGAGACAACGGAATCCGCTGCCCCGCCGCACCCACCAGCGTAAAGCCTTCTATCCTGACGGGATCGAGCCGGATATCACCCGCTGCGCGACCAACCACCTGCACCGAACGAATGTCCTCACGAACCGCGGTGATCGGTACTCCGGCCAGCAGGAACTGCAATTGCTGCGCGACTGAATTTGACGTCAACCCCACCGCCTCCAGGCGATCCTGATCCAGAGCGAAATGCAGCGTCGGCGCCAGCGGTCCCCAATCGGTGTTGACGGTTCTCATCATCGGGCTCGACTGCAACACGCCCTGTACCTGGCTCGCAATCTCGCGCAACTTTGTCGGATCAGGTCCCATCACCCGGTAGGCAACAGGGAATGGCGAGTACGGACCAAACACAAGCTGAGTCACCCGGACACGCGCTTCCGGGGCAAGTCCCTCAGCCGTCGCTTCGCGGATACGGAACTTGAGGGTCTCGCGCGCTTCCTGGCTGTCCGTCAGCACCACAATCTTCGCGAACGACGGATCAGGGAGTTCCGGCGCCATCGCCAGATAGAAGCGCGGCGCGCCTTGCCCGATATAGGCCGTGACGATCTTTGCCTCATCCTGCTTTTGCAGCCAGGCCTCTATCCTGGCGGTGGTCGCGCTGGTCTGCTCAATGGAGGCCCCATAAGGCATTTGCACTTCAATCAATACCTCGGGACGGTCCGAGGTCGGGAAGAACTGCTTCTTGACCAGGCTCATGCCGAGGATCGCCACGACAAACGCAGCGATGACAGTGCCGGCCACCAGCCATTTGCGAGCGATGACTCGCGTCAGAACCTGGCGGAAGCGGTTGTAGCCAGGGGTGTTGTAGATGGCCGCATGACCACCCTCGACCTTCTTGATGTTCGGCAACAGCTTCACCCCCAGGTAAGGGGTAAAAGCGACCGCAACCACCCAGGAGGCAATCAGGGCAATGCCCACGATCCAGAACATGTTGCTGGTGTACTCGCCGGCTGTCGACTGCGCGAAACCGTTTGGCATAAAGCCGATTGCCGTCACTAGCGTGCCGGAAAGCATCGGCGCGGCCGTATGACTCCAGGCGTACGCGGAGGCTTTGATGCGGTCGTAGCCCTCTTCCATTTTCACCACCATCATTTCGATAGCGATAATGGCGTCGTCCACCAGCAGTCCGAGCGCCAGAATCAACGAACCGAGGGTAATTCGGTCAAAGTTCTTTCCCGTGGCCGCCATCACCACAAACACCACGGCCAACGTCAACGGCACAGCCGCGGCGACCACAACGCCTACACGCCAGCCCATACTGAGAAAGCAGACAAGCATCACCACAAGCAGCGCGACGAAAAACTTGACCATGAACTCGCCGACGGCCGAATCGATATTTACAGATTGATCGGTGACCTTGGAGAGCGTCATGCCCAGCGGCATGCCTTCATTTATCTTGACCGTCTCCGCGTCCAACGCCCTGCCGAGGTCAAGGCCGTTCCAGCCCTCACGCATCACGATCCCCAGCAACAAGGCTTCTTCACCATTATTGCGTACGAGAAAGGTTGCCGGATCTTCATACCCACGCTCGATCGTCGCCACGTCGGCGAGCTTGAGCGTGCGCCCCTGAACCGCAATGGGCGTGTCACGAATCTTTTGCACCTTATCGAAGGCGCCATCCAGCCGGAGGAAGACCTGCGGCCCATTGGTTTCGATCGAACCGGCGGGCGTGAGCACGTTTTGATTATTCAGCGCGGCAAAGATGTCCTGAGGAGAGACACCCAAGGTGGCCAACCGATCATGGGAAAAGGAAACAAAGATACGTTCGGGCTGCTCCCCAATAATGTTGACCTTCTTCACGCCGGGCACATGCAACAGTTGTTGGCGCAACGACTCTGCATCTCGCACCAACAGTCGCTGCGGCTCGCCTTTGGCTTTCAGGGCGAAAAGCGCAAATGTCACGTCCGAAAACTCGTCGTTGACCATTGGCCCGATGACACCCGCCGGCAGCTTCCTGGCCTCGTCGTCGAGTTTTTTACGCGCCTGATAGAACTCCTCCTGCACTTGCGAGGGCGGCGTACTATCGAGCAGTGACACCATCGTGAAGGCCAGGCCAGGACGGGTGTAGGTTTCCGTGCGGTCGTACCATTTCAGTTCTTGCAGGCGTTTTTCAAGTGGCTCTGCTACCTGATCCTGCATCTCCTGCGCCGTGGCGCCCGGCCATGCGGTAATGACCGTCAACTGCTTGACCGTAAACGGAGGATCTTCCGCACGCCCCAGCTGGAAGAACGCCAGGGTGCCCGCAACGGCAATCAGGAAGATCAGAAATACCGTGATGGAACGCTCACGAACGGCGATCGCGGAAAGATTGAAGCGCCCCTCGCTCATGGACGACCCCCGGCAACTTTTTCGTCGTCCTGTTGAGGCAATCTCACCTCTTCACCTTCGCGCAACAGATGTGCACCTAACGCTACGATCTGCTCGCCGACTTTAAGGTCGCCCGCGACTCGCACGGTATCGTCGCTCAAACCCAGGATTTGTACAGGTCGCCAGGCCACCTTCGCCGGTGTACCGGCGATGACCCACACGCCAGTGCCTTGGCCTGGGTCATAGACAGCAGCGATCGGTACTTGCAGCCCCTGCCCTTGCGTGGCGCCTTCAGCGATCCGAAGCGTGACGGTCGAACCTATCGGTGCATTGGCCAGCGCGCCCTCAAGCACATACCGCGCCTCGAAGGTACGTGTCATTCGGTCGGCCGAATCAGAAAGCAATCTCAGCTTCGCTGTAACAGCATCCGTGGCATTGCCATAAAGCGTCGCCTGCGCGGTGGATCCTGCTGCGGGGCGCAACGTCTCGGGCAGGTGCACGATCGCTTCGCGCTGCCCTGCCCGCGCCAATCGAACCACGGGCTGCCCCGGGCCGACAACTTGTCCGGGCTCGGCGAGCGTCTCCACCACAACGCCGTCGGAATCCGCAAACAGCACCGCATAACCAGAAGCATTACGGGCTACATCAGCCTGCGCTTGGGCGGCGCTAAGCTGCGCCTTTGCGGTATCCGCCGCGGCTTTGATCTGGTCGTAGGCCGATGCAGAAATAGCGCCTGCGGCAACCAGACTGCGGTATCGCGCCTCGTCATCTGCTGTCTGTTTGGCTCGGGCCCGAGCGGCCATGACTGACTCTTGCTGTGCTCGCGCCTGCAACCCCAGGTCGATTGGGTCAAGGCGCATGAGTGGCTGACCACGTTTAACGGTCTGACCGGTGTCAACCAGACGCTCAAGCACCTTGCCTGATACCCGAAAACCCAGATCGCCCTGGACGCGGGCAGCCACGACCCCCGTGAAAGAACGTGAGGCGTCGGAGGAACCCTGAACCGCTGCGGACCTGACCAGAGGAGCATGCGTGCGTGGATCTTCAACGGTGGATGAGTCGCCGCATGCCGTCAGGACGAGAGGTAACAAGCAAGCGGCAATGGGGAAAGGTCGAAGCCGGCGCATAGGTTCCCTTACTTGAAAATAGGACGAGTGCCCCATTCTCAGCCTAGTGACCATATGTGTCAATGGTCACAAACCATGAAACATTCAGCGTCTCAAGCTCAACACATAAACGGAGCCACCAACGAGAAAACCCAAAATTCGCTCAAATCACCTCAATTGACAGGTTGTGACTATTGCGTAATATGGTCACAAATATCCTCTATTGAAGGAATCTCAATGCCTCCCCTCCGCCCCATCGCTCTTTTGGTCAGCGCCGGCTTATTGGCAGGTTGCGCGGTCGGTCCGGACTACCATCGTCCAGACGCTCCGCTTTCGGATCGTTACTTGGGTCAGTCTTCTGTCGAGCAGCGGCGTGGAGCGACGCCGGCCAGCCTTGTAGCCTGGTGGGAAGGCTTTGGTGATCCAGTGCTCACCGACTTCATCTCCAAGGCGCTTGAGCAGAATCTGGACCTGGCGCAGGCATCGGCGCGAGTCACACAGGCGCGGGCCGGACTAGGTGCTGCAAATGCCGCTTTACTCCCCTCAGGGAACATCAGCGCACAGGCCGCGCGCTCCTACCAGTCAATCGAGACGCCGCTCGGCCAGGTGTTGAACTCAACACCTGGCAATGATCGGTACGCAAGTTCCTACGAGGCCAACCTCGATGCCAGCTGGGAGGCAGATGTCTTTGGCGGATTGCGCCGCGGACACGAGGCTGCTCTTGCCGAGTACCAGGCTTCCCAGGCGGGCGTCGCTGCCACAAGATTGGCCATCGCCGCGCAGACCGCTGATATCTACATCACTATCCGCGGACTGCAGACCCGGCTGGACATTGCGAATAGGCAAGTCAAAACGCAGCAGGATTTGTTAGAGAAAGTCCAATTGCTCTACAGCAAGGGGCTCGCCGCCAACTATCAGGTTCGCCAGACCGAGGGGGCGCTATCGCAGGTCCAAGCAACAGTGCCGGCCCTGCAGACCGGACTGGATGCTGCGATGAATGCGCTGGATGTCATGCTCGGCACGCCGCCAGGCACTCACCGCACGCAATTGGCAAGTGCGGGGAGCATTCCGGTAGCGCCGCAGATAAAGGCAATGGGAACGCCGGCCGATTTGCTGCGCCGCAGGCCAGATCTCATTGTGGCTGAGCGCCATCTTGCAGCCTCAAACGCACGCATCGGAGAGGCGATTGCTGAGTACTACCCGAAATTCTCCCTTGGCGCATTGCTGGGTAGTGCCACGGCTGTCTCCGCAGGCAACCTTTTTACCGGCGGCGCCAGCCAGTCGGCGGGCGTATTGGGACTGCGCTGGAGACTCTTCGACTTCGGTCGCATAAACGCCCAAATCGACCAAGCCAAGGGACAGGAGACCGAAACCCTGGCCGCTTACCGTCAGTCCGTACTGCGTGCCACCGAGGATGTCGAGAACGCGCTCTCCTCACTGGTGAATCGGGAAGCTCAAGCAACCACCCTCACTGTTGGAGAGGCGTCTCTGACACAGGCTCGCCAATCGTCGTTCATTGCCTATGAGAAAGGCACGGCCAGCCTGATCGATGTCCTGCACGCTGACGAGACGTTGCTGCAGGCTTCTGATGCCCGAGCTCAAGCACGAACGGAATCGGCACGAGCGGCGGTTGCGGCATTCAAGTCGCTAGGTGGTGGCTGGCAACCTCCTGAAGCCCAGCCTGTTGCGACACGATGACCTGATAGGAGCGAAGTGACCAACTCAATAAATAATCACAAAACAGATAAATAAAATGCCCTTCGATGGATGGGAAGAAGGGCAAAGTTAAAAGCCGTTTTGATGATCTGGTGCTTACCCGGGTATGCCGTAAACCTTTAGCCGAAGGTCAAGGCATGAGGCTACGCAAGATGAGATTGGAGGTGAGCGTGGGCGCCTCCTCGACGAAATCGAGGTTGTACTGCAGCAGTAAAGGGTTGACGAATGGTCGCAGCGCGAGATGTATCGCTTCTACTGTCTCATCCAGCGGAGTCTTGCGTTCAAATTCGCCAATCTCTCGCCCCTCTCGCACGATTTGCGCCACGAAGCGTTTGATCTGCGCGTCATAAGCCTGCGTACTGGGCCAGCTTTCCGACGCCGCGAACGCTGCAATGTCATACAGTTTTCGGTCGTTGAAGAACAGATTCACACCTGTGGCGATCACCGTCTTGACCAAGCGTCGAAAGCGCTCCGTCGGCGACAGGTCTTCTACATTGATTGCCTGCTCCACAGCCGCGACGATTTCTGCCAGACAATTTGCGCAGATGGCTTCACCGATCGCCTGCTTGGAATCAAAAAATTTGTAGATGTAGGCCTTTGAAAACCCGATGGCCTTAGCCAGGTCGGAAACCGTGGTTTTGCCGTAGCCGTACTGACTGAAATGTTCATTGGCCGCTGCGACAATCTGGTCTCGAATGTCGTGATCGGCCGGGCCACGGAGGCTAGGCGAAGAGGAAGATTTTGATGGCTGATTCATGAGTACAGCTTACTCACCCTATCAAAGACTGACAACTTGTGACCGATTAGTTTTATAGTCACAAACCGACAGCAAAAAGCCGATCTGTCTATTCAACAGATCGGCCCTTTCAGTCGCCGTGAGCGTCAGACATGCTCACTGCTTTTCACGTGCGCCGCCCGTGGCTCGCCATGCTCGTGGCCCACCTCAACCACCGGAATCTCCTTGCCGTCGCAATCGTGCAGTTTACCGTCGCTGAAGTAGTCCCCTTCACGCAACGCCGCCAGATCCTGATAACGCAGCACTCGCTCGGTACCGGCCGCAAACACCGATTGCTGGTCGGAGTTACCGGCGGTGAGGTGGTTGAAGGTCAGGTTCAGCACGATGGCCATGATCGCCGACGAACTGATGCCCGAATGGAAAATGGTTGCGAACCAGCTCGGGAATTGATCGTAGAAGCTCGGTGCCGCGATCGGGATCATGCCGAAGCCGATCGAGGTGGCAACGATGATCAGGTTGACGTTGTTGCGGTAGTCGACCTTGGACAAGGTCCGAATGCCGCTGGCCGCGACGGTGCCGAACAGCACGATGCCGGCGCCACCCAGTACGGAGGTCGGTACGGCGGCGATGACCCGGCCCATGAACGGCAGCAGGCCGAGGAGCACCAGGAACAGACCGCCAGTGGCCACCACGTAGCGGCTCTTGATGCCGGTGACCGCCACCAGGCCGACGTTCTGGGCGAAGGCGCTCTGGGTGAAGGAACCGAAGATCGGCGCGAACATGCTCGACAGCATGTCGGCGCGCAGGCCGTTGCCCAGGCGCTTGGAGTCAACCTTGGTGCCGATGATTTCGCCGACGGCAAGAATGTCCGCCGAGGTCTCCACCAGCGTCACCATCACCACGATGCACATCGACAGGATCGCAGCGAAGTGGAAGGTCGGCATGCCGAAGTGGAACGGCGTCGGGAAGCCGAACATCGGGCCCTGGGTCACGGAGGAGAAATCCGCCATACCGAGGAACACCGCGATCACCGTGCCGACGACCATGGCCAGCAGAATCGACAGGCGGGAGATGGTCGCGCTACCGATTTTGCTCAGCAACAGCACCAGCACCAGCGTTACCGCCGCCAGACCGATGTTCGCCATGCTGCCGAAGTCCGGCGCATGGCTGTTGCCGCCCATTGCCCAGCGCGCGGCTACCGGCATCAGCGTCAGGCCGATGGTGGTAATCACGATGCCGGTCACCAGCGGCGGGAAGAACTTGGTGATACGCGAGAACACCGGGGTTATCAGTAACCCGATCAGGGACGCCGCTATCACCGCCCCCAGCACCGATTGAAACCCGCCCTCCCCACCACTGCTGACAATCGCCACCATGGTCGCGACGCCAGAGAAAGATACGCCCTGCACCAGCGGCAATTGACAACCAAAAAACGGTAGACCCAGGGTTTGCAGCAGCGTTGCCAACCCCCCCGCAAACAATGAAGCAGCAATCAACAAACCGATGTCCGCTGGCGAGAGCCCGGCCGCCTGGCCGATGATCAATGGCACAGCGACGATACCGCCATACATGGTCAGAACATGTTGCAGGCCATAAGCCATATTCGCGCCGATCCCTAGGTTTTCGTCCTCGGGCCGTTGGTGTGAAACATGGGGCGTTTTCATGGTAGGGGGTTCCCTGGTTTTTGTTATGCGCACACTGTATGCAAGACATAGGACAAATGTCTATAGAGTTGTATACAACTTGTCAGTCACAAAATGGATACTTGTCCATTTCCGCCCGATCCCCACCTTCCCGGCCCCGCCAAAAACCTCGAAATACATCCCTCGCCGCCCACCACCGGGTGCTGACTAGTCTTTTGAATTCCTGGCGACCATCGGTAAGGTCTGCCCCTTCTATATACATATAAAGTATGCATAATGAAGCCATTCGAAATTCAGTTCCACAAGGCAAAGAACGCAGCCAACAAACTCAAGCACCAAGGCATCAGCCTCGCAGAGACTGAACCGGTATTCCATGACGAACGAGCGCTGACCATCGAGGACAACCACCATGATGAACAACGCTGGATCACCCTGGGGCTGGATGCCAAAGGCCGATTGCTGGTCGTCGCGTACACCCATCGCGATCCGAATTTCGTTCGAATCATTTCCGCGCGCATCGCCACCAAAAGCGAGCGCCGTCAGTACCTGGAGGCATGACCGATGAAAGACGAATACGATTTCAGCAACGCCAGGCGCGGGGCCGTGGTGCCCGCCAAAGGCAAGACCCGCATAACCATCATGCTCGATGACGCTGTCATCGAAGCCGCCCGGGCACTGGCGGAAAACGAGGGGTACGGCTACCAGACGGCGATCAACAATACCTTGCGCCGAGCCTTGCTCAACGAAGGCAAGCGCGCGCACCTGAAG
Source organism: Pseudomonas sp. IT-P4 (assembly GCF_949767755.1). NCBI lineage: Bacteria > Pseudomonadati > Pseudomonadota > Gammaproteobacteria > Pseudomonadales > Pseudomonadaceae > Pseudomonas > Pseudomonas sp. IT-P4. The sequence goes on from NZ_CATKPX010000078.1 coordinate 211,780, forward strand.
CAACCCCTGACCCCTGCCGAACTCAAGGGCCTGGAGCAGAAACTGGCAGAGGCCTTGCGCGAAATCCAGCGGGTGATGGCGCCGGGAGTCCGGCCCTGAAACACCAAGGGCCGATCAATCGGATCAGCCCTTGGTGATATCCAGGATCAGCCAGCTACCGGGGTGCAGTGATCAATCGTTCCAGCGTCCGCGCCAATTGCGCCTGTTCCGGTACGCGAATGCCGAACTCGCTGCCCAGCAGGCCAATCAGTTCCTGAACATCCGTCACCTCCCGCCGCTCGCTGTCATGGTCAATCCGGTGAATCGCGAAGCTGCCGTTGTTGAGCGTGCGCCGCCATCCCTCCCCGGTGCGCGCCACCATCAACTGCTTGACGAAAGTCGACTCGGGGTGGGTCGAGACGTACCAGTTGCCCACAGCGAAATCGATGTCTTCCTGGCGTTGCAGGTCGAAGATGTACATCGCTCGCCATTCGCCCGCGACGTTGGCGCGCAGGGTAAAACCATCGACGTGCAGGTCGATGCGATACGACTCGTGCGGGGTGGGTTGTTCGGCGCGAGTATCAAGCAGCAGGGGCGCGGTCGGCACCATGCCGCCGAAGCCGACGTCGGTGATGTAGCGCACGTCATTGATGATGACCAGGCTCAGGCGATGGGTCCGGGCCGTCCAGGCACCCTCCGGCTGGCCCATCACCACCCGGCCGCTGATGGCACGGGCGTCAAAACCCAAATCCTGAAGCAAGGCCAGGAACAGGTTGTTGAGTTCGTAGCAGTACCCGCCACGACCATCGTGCAAGACCTTCTGCTCGATGGACGGCAAGTCGATCAGCACCGGTTCGCCGGATAACGTGGTGAGGTTTTCAAACGGGAAAACGCCGGTATGGCGCAATTGCAGCTGGCGCAAGGTTTCCAGGGTCGGTGCCGGAGGTGCATCGAAGCCCAGGCGTCGCAGATACAAGACAAGGTCGGTCAGGCGTGGCTCGCTCATCGTTCAATCCTTTTGCACGCAAGCGGCGGATTGTTCCGCCAGTGGCCGCTATGTATACGGGATCAAGCACTGTCGCCGACAATTGATTTAGCCAATCACCCGGCATGAAAAAACTCAACGCCGCTTGTGCGAGCCCAATTGAATCCAGGTCGGCGCGTGGTCGCTGGCATGGGGCTCGTTGCGCACCCACGCATCCACCCCGGCGTCTTGCAGATACGGACTCAGGGCCGGGTTGAGCAGCAGATGATCAATGCGCAGCCCCGAGTTTTTCTGCCAATGCTGGCGAAAATAATCCCAGAACGTGTAGAGCCGGTCCTGCGGATGCAAGTGCCGCAACGAATCGGTCCAGCCCTGGTCCAGCAACCGCTGGTAGCACTCGCGACTTTCCGGTTGCAGCAAGGCGTCCTTGAGCCAGGAGCGCGGGTTGTAGATGTCCAGGTCGGTGGGCACCACGTTGTAGTCGCCCGCCAGCACCACCGGATGTTCGCTGCCTTGAAGTGTCTGCGCATGACGGATAAGCCGTTCGAACCACGCCAGCTTGTACTCGAATTTCGGCCCCGGTTGCGGGTTGCCGTTGGGCAGATACAGACAACCCACCAGAACCCCGTGGACAGCGGCTTCCAGATAACGACTGTGGTTGTCGCTGTCATCGCCGGGCAATCCGCGTCGGCTTTCCAGCGGCTGCGCATCCCGCGCCAGGATCGCCACGCCGTTCCAGGACGCCTGCCCCTGCCAGATGGCGCCGTAGCCGGCCGCCTCAAGTTCAGCCGCCGGGAATGCGCTGTCCACCGCCTTCAACTCCTGCAGGCAGGCGATGTCCGGTTTTTCCCGCTCAAGCCAGGCCAGCAGATTCGGCAACCGTGCGCGCAGGCCATTGACGTTGAACGTGGCAATCCGCAGTTTCTTCATGAATGGACACTCCTGAGGGCGAGATGCCTGACGTGTGACAGCGGCACGTTTCGGAGGTTGCGTCACCAATCTCGGGGGCGTAGACCCTTGAGCGTAAGCTGGAAGATGATGGCCGGCGCTGAGACAGCCGCTCGTCATCCGGTCAGCACCAACCGCGTGCCCCGTCACACCAACATCAGGTAACGACTCACTCCGGGAGACGACCATGATGAACATCAGAATGACTTCGTTGCTCTTGGCCGGATGCTTGTCGGCAACGTCCCTGGCCACCTTTGCGGCGTCCGGCGATAGCCCTGGCACGCCCGGTACGGCACCCGGCGCAACCCGCAATTCAACCCTGCTGCCAGACAACAACCGCCCCAGTGCCCCCTCGGGCAACAGCAGCAGTCGTGGCCCCAGCTCCTCAAGCGGCACTACCGGCGTCAATGGTCCGGGCAGTGGCGCGGGCGGTGGCACCGGTGCGCCCGGTGGCGGAACCGGCGGAGCTGGCGGCGGAACGGGTAGCTGGACAGGCCAAAGCCGCCAATGACCTGCAGTCGTTGAGGGCCTTTGGTCGCCCGAGGCTTGCATCGGCTTGACCGCCGGCGGGTTCGGCAGCGCTGACCGAACTCTAGACGATCAATCCAGCCAGGTCCGGGAGACAGACCATCGGCAGCAACGGCACTTCAGCGGTCGGAGCGCATCAACGCCTCGACGCCACCGGCCATCGACAAGGTTGCCACGCGGTTTCGCCCCGAATGCTTGGCCTGATACAGCGCCGCATCCGCCCGCTCGACAAACACATCCATGCTGTCACGCCCCGACGGCACAAACGAATAGCAACCGAGGCTGACCGTCACATAGCCGTTGGGCGAGCCGGTGTGACTGATGTGCCTGTCGATGACGCTGCGACGGATATGCTCGGCAATCGTCATGGCGCCATGGATGTCGGTGTCCGGCAGCAGCACCGCAAACTCTTCGCCGCCGTAACGCACCGCCAGATCGGCCTTGCGCTGGCAGCAACTTTTCAGCGCGCGCGCCACTTCGGCCAGGCAGTGATCCCCCACCACGTGGCCGTAGGTGTCGTTGTAACGCTTGAAGTAATCGATATCGAGCATGATCAGGCTCAACGGGCTGGCCTGCCGGGCACCGCGCCCAAACTCGACGTCCAGTGCCCGCTCGAACAGTCGGCGGTTGGCCAGCCCGGTCAGGCTGTCGTGGGTGGCGATCAGTTCCAGCGCTTGCTGGGCCCTGCGCAAATCCGACTCGACCCGCTCGCCAACACGCACCTGATGCAGGAACACCCACCCGAACAGCCCCACACCCAGCAGCACCACGGCAACGATGAGACTGGAGCGAAACGCCGTGTCGTACCAGCCCGCGAGAATAGACTCCGTGGACGACGCAGCAGCGACCACCAGCGGATAGCCCTCCAGCTGTCGGTAACCGTACATGCGCGTCACACCATCAATGGTGGACGCGAACATCGCATTGCCGGAGGTAGCCAGCGGCAGGAACTTCTGGAAGATCTCGCTCTGGGCCAGCGAAACGCCGATCTGCGCCTCTACAAAAGGCCGGCGCGCCAACAACGTGCCATCGGTCAGGCCGAGAAACATCGAGCCGTTGTCGTCGAGGCTGAAGCTTTTGAAGAACTGGTCGAAGTACGACATCTTGATGCCGGCCAGCAATACGCCCTGGAAGTGCCCGCTCCTGTCGTTGACCCGCCTGGAAACCGGAATGATCCACTCGCCGTTTTCCCGACTGCGGATGGCCGGGCCGATATGCGCCACCGACGATACGTTCTGCTGGTGATACTTGAAGTACTCGCGATCGGCGACGCCGGGACCCCGGGGCAGGTTTTCAAACGAGGTCACCACCCACTGGCCCTTCTGGTCGAACAGCAGGATGCCGTGCAATTGATCCAGCGCCAGCACCCGCCGGGCGAAGGTCTGCTGCAAGCGTGGCCGCTGGTCCGGGCCGAAACCATCGACCTGAATCCAGTCCACCAGGCTGGTCAGCACCAGGTCGGCCTTCATGAAGGTATCTTCGGCTTGCTGCGCCATGGCCCGCGTCAGGTTCGAAGACGCCACTTGCGCAAGGCTCAGGTCGTGGCGACGGGACTGTTCCAGTTGCAGGTAGAGCAAACCGCACAGGCACAGGCACACCGTCGCAATGAACAATACCGCGGCCTTGCGCAGCGGTATGCGTTTCAATGCGATGCCAGGGGTGTGGTCCAGGTCGTTAAAGCGCGTGGGCAAAAATTCATCCTGTCGGGGGCAAGGCATGGGCAACAACCCAAAGCCCTCAGTCTTCGTGGGGCGTAGTTTACGGGGTTATCCAGGACAAATGGGTGGCCACTTGCCCAGCGGTATCACGCCTGCCCTGCCTGAGCTGCGAACATGACCCAGGGCAAACACTGCCTGCGCATCAACGAGCTACGATTAGACAGACCTCAATACAGGGAATCGACATGAACAAAGCAGACGAGCTCGCTGCAAAATTGAAACAGACACGGCTGACCAGCGCGGATCAGGCGATCGATGGCTGGCCGGGCCTGGTCTACGAACTGTATCAGCGGATAGAAACCTGGCTGCTGCCCTTGACCGAAGCGGGCCTGGTCCTGCGGCGCAACCCCACCCACGTGTTCGAGAGTCACCCCGATGGCGACGCTTACGACTACGCCATCGACCAGTTGGTGATCACCGGCAACGAGCACAGCATTACCTTTGACCCGGTTGCACGCTTCACCACCGATGGCGAGGGGCGGGTCGAAATCCACACCGCAGGCAATGAACTCGCCCTGTTGCGCACCGTGGATGAACACGGTGAAACACACTGGTGGCTACAAACGATCGAGCAAGCCACCGCGCAGGCAGATGCGGTGGCGCTGACTGAAACCGATCTGCTTGTGGTGGTGCAACAAGGGTTGGCGCTGTAAAAAGGGCCCCCCCCGCAAATCCACAATGCCCGGTGTTATTCGTTACTGTTGGTTCTGCCCCGTCACCACCAGCGGTATCTCTGCACGACGCAAGTCCAGGGCCGGCAACTTCGTAGGCTGACTCAGGCCCTGCAGCACCCTGGCATCGTAATCATAAATGTCGGGCTTGAACGTCACCCGCCCGTCATTGCTCAAGTCCACGGTCCAGTAAGCCAACAACACTGGCACTTTCACCGGCAGCAGGACGTTCTCGGTCCGGCCATTGGCCAATTGCTTCTGGATGCCGGCGCTGTTCCAGCGCACCGGGTCGTTGAACAACAACTCGACCAGTTGCAGCGGGTTTTCCACGCGGATGCAGCCTGAACTGGTGGCCCGGACCGTTTTGGCAAACAGTTCGCGGTGCGGCGTGTCATGCAGGTAAATCGCATAGTCGTTGGGGAAACGGATGACCACCTGCCCCAGCGAACTGTCGGGGCCAGCATCCTGACGCAGGTGGATGCCCCGCGGGTTGCTCCAGTCGACACTCGACGGATCGAGCACATTGCCTTCGCGATCAAGCACGCGAATCCGGTTGGCCGCCAGATAGCCCGGATCGTTCTGGACTTTTGGAATCACGTCCTGCTTGAGAATGGTCGGCGGCACGGTCCAGGTCGGGTTGAACGTGATGTAGGTGATTTCGGCCTGGAATACCGGCGTACTGCGCACCGGTTTACCGACTTGCACCCGCGAACGCCAGATCGGCAGACCGTCGCGGTACATCGCCACCTTATAGCCGGCGATATCGACGATCACGAAGGTGCCCTGAAGCTTGTACAACAGCCACCGGGCGCGCTCCATGTTGACCCGCACCTGATCGATCCGCGCCGCGACCGGCACGTTCAGTGCCGCCAGCGTCGCCGCCCCCGCCACGCCATCGGCCCCCAGGTATTGCTCGGCCTGATATTTCTTCACCGCGGCAATGACCTTATCGTCGTAGCCGGCTTTTTTCGACAGGTGCGGGTCCAGGTAACCGCCCGCCACCAGGCGCGCACGCAGTTGTGAGACCGCCACCCCGTCCATACCGGGCTTGAGCGATTGACCTTCGGTGACTTTCGGCCAGCCGCCCGCATCCTGGACCTGACGCAACCGGGCCAGGCCTTCACGCAAATTGCGGTAAATCTCTTCCTGAGGCGGTGCATCGGCGAATGCACGCGCCACGTCGTGGGCATCGAGGGCGGCAAACAGATTGTTAATGTCTTCGTGGGCATCGCCGCCGGCAGGTTCGAAATTCCAGTGAATGTCCAGCCGCGACGGATCGACCTTGCCCCGTCGCAGTTGCAGCAGCGCGGTGATGAAGGTGCGGGTCGCCGCCATGTCGAACATCGCCCGTTGCGCCGTGGATGGCATGGCCGCCACCAGCGATTCATGGGCCTGGGCCAGTTCGGCTATGCGGAAATCCGATGGGTTCAGGCCGTCGATCCGGGTGTCTTCGAGGCTCTTGAGCAATTGCGCCACGTCACGATCGTCCGTCCACGCGGCGCGATAGTTGCGATGCATATAGAAATCCAGCACCACCCGGCTGACATCCACACGCTGATGGCGCCTGGAGGTGAGCAACGGCGGAAAGGCCGAGCGCAGCGGTTCGAGCGTCGCTTGAATCGCTTGGCCGACCGCGTCGTCGGGCGCCGCGGCATCGATTGTGCTGCTCGGCGCAGATACCGGCTCAATCGGCGAAGTTTGCCCAAACGCCGCACCGCTGATCAGAAAGCCCATAAAAAATATGCGGCTTATGACGAATGACCTTGTTAATTGCACCATGGATAATCCTTAATCCTCCGTTTCAAACGGCTAGCTTTCCACTCGCTGCTAGACTCGAAATTATCATGATGAGACCCGACTATGGCGCTAAACCGCTTTGGCCTTTTATTTGCCATTTTACTGACGTGCCTTTCAGTAACGTCAGCCTACGCCGATTCGCTTGAAAACGCGCTGGTCAAAGCAGCACCCGGCGCCGACGCCAAAGTGATTGCCCTGGCCGTTCGCGCCACCCAATGCAGCCGCGCCCAGGGTGTCGCCCCCGCCCAACGACTGGCGGTGATCGATTACTCCCTGCCCTCGACCGAACAACGCCTGTGGGTCTTCGATCTTAAGCGGCGCAAGTTGCTGTTTCACGAACTCGTCGCCCATGGTCGCAACAGCGGTGAAAACATGGCCACGCTGTTTTCCAACCGCAACGAAAGCCACGCCACCAGCCTCGGCCTGTTCCGCACCCAGCAAAGCTACCTCGGCCAGAACGGTTACTCGTTGCGCATGGAAGGCCTGGAGCCCGGCTTCAACGACAACGCCTTTGACCGGGCCATCGTCATTCACGGCGCGCCCTATGTCAGCCCGGTGCTGGCCCGCGCCAATGGCCGTATCGGCCGCAGCCTGGGTTGCCCCGCCGTCAGACCGGCGATTGCCCATCGGCTGATTGATTCGATGAAGGACGGGCAGTTGCTGTTTTCCTACTACCCGGACCAACGCTGGCTGAAGTCGTCGTCCTACATCAACTGCGGCGGCGACACCGTGGCCTCTAGGGAAAAGTCCACTTCAAGCCAGAAAACGACGCCCAACCTGTCAAAACTGTAATCTTCGCCTCAGCCTGCTGAAAGCACCGCCCGCTAGACTAGTCGACAAGTTCAACAGGCTGACGGGCGGAACACACGGCATGCACTCCCACACTTCAAGACGCACCTTCGTCAAAGGCCTGGCCATCGGCGGGCTCTTCGGCGGCCTCGGGTTATGGCGCACGCCGGTCTGGGCGATCAGCAGCCCCGGCGAACCCCAGGTGCTGGCCGGTAATGATTTCGAGCTGTTCATCGGTGAATCCCCGGTCAACTTCAGCGGCAGCCCGCGCACCGCGATGACCATCAACGGCGGCATCCCCGGCCCGCTGTTGCGCTGGCGTGAAGGCGATACGGTGACGCTGCGGGTGCGCAACAGACTCAAGGACAACACCTCCATTCACTGGCACGGCATCTTGCTGCCGGCGAACATGGACGGCGTGCCGGGGCTGAGCTTCAAGGGCATCGAGCCGGGCGGCATGTACGTCTACCAGTTCACCGTGCGCCAGAACGGTACCTACTGGTATCACAGCCATTCGGGGTTTCAGGAACAATCCGGGGTCTACGGCCCGCTGGTGATCGACGCCAAGGACCCGGAGCCGTTCCAGTACGACCGCGACTACGTGGTGATGCTCAGCGACTGGACCGATGAAGACCCGGTCGGCCTGATGAAGACCCTGAAAAAACAGTCCGATTACTACAACTTCAACAAACGCACCGTGGGCGACTTCATCCACGACGTCAGCGAAAAAGGTTGGGGGCCGACCGTCGCCGACCGCAAGATGTGGGCCGAGATGAAGATGAACCCCACCGACCTGGCGGACGTCGGCGGCGCCACTTACACCTACCTGTTGAACGGCCTGGCGCCGGATTCGAACTGGACCGGGGTGTTCCGCCCGGGGGAAAAGCTGCGACTGCGCTTCATCAACGGCTCGGCCATGAGCTACTTCGACGTGCGCATCCCCGGCCTGAAAATGACCGTGGTCGCCGCCGATGGCCTGCACGTCAAACCGGTGAGCGTCGACGAGTTTCGCATTGCCGTGGCGGAAACCTTCGACGTTATCGTCGAGCCGACCGAAGCGGCCTACACCCTGTTCGCCCAGGCAATGGATCGCACCGGATACGCACGGGGCACCCTGGCGCTGAAAGCGGGACTGGTTGCGCCACTGCCGCCACTGGATCCGCGCCCCCTGGTGACCATGGATGACATGGGCATGGGCGGCATGGACCACGGCAGCATGGCAGGCATGGATCACAGCAACATGCCCGGCATGCAGTCCCACCCGGCCTCGGAAACCGACAACCCGCTGGTGGACATGCAAGCCATGTCCACCTCACCGAAACTCGACGATCCCGGCATGGGCCTGCGCAACAACGGGCGCCGCGTGCTCACCTACTCCGACCTGCGCAGCACCTTCGAAGACCCGGACGGCCGCGAGCCCGGCCGCACCATAGAGCTGCACCTGACCGGCCACATGGAAAAATTCGCCTGGTCGTTCAACGGTGTGAAGTTCTCCGATGCAGAGCCCCTGCGCCTCAAATACGGCGAGCGGCTGCGGATCGTGCTGGTCAACGACACAATGATGATGCACCCCATCCACCTGCACGGCATGTGGAGCGACCTCGAAGACGAGAACGGCCAGTTCATGGTGCGCAAACACACCATCGACATGCCACCGGGCTCCCGGCGCACCTACCGGGTCACTGCCGATGCGCTCGGCCGCTGGGCCTACCACTGCCATCTCCTGTACCACATGGAAATGGGCATGTTCCGTGAAGTTCGCGTGGAAGAATGAGGTGCACCCAATGATTCGATTCACCCCGTTTTTTTTGGCCCTCGCGACCTCGACGGCGATGGCCGCCAGCGATGACATGCAAGGCATGGATCACAGCCAGATGAACCACAGCCAGATGCAGGGCATGGACGACAATCAGATGCAAACCATGGACGAGGGCCAGATGCAGCCCGCCGCCCCCAGCGAAAGCCGTACGCCGATCCCGGTGCTGACCGACGCCGATCGCGCGGCGGTGTATGCCGATCCCGCCGGCCACCACGTACATGACAGCACGCTCAATTCATTCTTCCTCGCCGACAAACTGGAATGGCAGGACGCCGATGACGGCAGCACCCTGGCCTGGGATTTGTCCGGTTGGGTCGGCGGCGACATTGATCGCCTGTGGCTGCGCTCCGAAGGCGAACGCACCAACGGCGTGACCGAGGACGCGGAAATCCAGGCCCTGTGGGGCCACGCCATTTCCCCGTGGTGGGACGTCGTCAGCGGCGTGCGCCAGGACTTCAAACCCGGCGCCCCGCAAACCTGGGCCGCGTTCGGCGTGCAGGGCATGGCGCTGTACAACTTCGAGGCCGAAGCCACGGCCTTCATCGGCGAAGGCGGCCAGAGCGCCGTGCGGCTGGAAGGCGACTACGACATCCTGCTGACCAATCGGCTGATCCTGCAGCCGACCGTCGAACTCAACGCCTACGGCAAAAACGATCCGCAACGGGGCATCGGCTCGGGGCTGTCCAACACCGAGGCGGGTTTGCGCCTGCGCTACGAAATCCGCCGGGAATTCGCGCCCTACCTCGGCGTGACCTGGAACCGCACCTACGGCAACACCGCCGACTACGCCAACGACGAAGACGAGGACCGCGGCGAAACCCGCCTGGTGCTCGGTATTCGGATGTGGTTCTGAACAGACTCACCTAAAATCAACAACAACCGCTTCAAGCGGTAAAGGACCTTGCATGCGCATCATCAAACCCACCGCCGTCGTTATCGCGTTGCTCAGCGGCCTGCTCATGAGCACCCTCGCTCAGGCACACCCCAAACTGCTCGCCTCCACCCCAGCGGATGGCGCGGAAGGTGCGCCACCCGAGAAGATCGAACTGCACTTTTCGGAAAACCTCGTCACCCAGTTTTCCGGCGCCAAACTGCTGATGACCGAAATGGCCGGCATGGCCCACGCCCCGATGCCGGTCAAGGCCAAGGTCAGCGGCGGCAGCGATCCGAAAACCATGTTCATCACCCCGACAGCCCCCCTGGCTGCCGGCACCTACAAGGTCGAATGGCGTGCGGTGTCGTCGGACACCCACCCGATCACCGGCAACGTCACCTTCAAAGTGAAATGATCGATGAGCGACTCGGCCAACGTCGTGCTGCGGTTTGTGTTGTATGTGGATTTGATGCTGTTGTTTGGCGTGGCGCTGTTCGGGCTCTACAGCCTCAAGGGACAGGAACGGCTATCCGGCACCGTGTTGCCCTTTCACCGATTGTCGACGGCAACAGTCGGGCTCGGCGCACTGCTGTCCATCGCCGGCATGGTGCTGATGGTCCGCGCCATGAGCGGCGAATCAGACGTCACCGAGTTGCGCCCTCACCTCGAAATGATGCTGTCCGAGACAGACATGGGGTTGGCCTGGGCCGTGCGGATGATTGCGTTAGCAGTCGCGGGTTTGGCGTTGATGCTCAACCCACGCGCCCCCGGCATCAGCCTGGTGATCGCCGCCACGGCCGGCGGCATCGCCCTCGCCAGCCTGGCCTGGAGCGGGCATGGCGCCATGGACGACGGCAGCCGCCGTTTCTGGCACTTTACAACGGACATCCTGCACCTGTTGGCCGCCGGCGCCTGGCTCGGTGCGCTGCTGGCGTTTGCGTTGATGGCGCAACCCCGGGCCCTGCAAACCGAAGCACACATACGCTTGTTGGCTCGCGCAGTCAGGCGATTTGAGCTTGTCGGCGCGCTGGTCGTTCTGATCATCACCGTCACGGGCGTGGTGAACTACCTGTTCATCGTCGGGCCGAAACTCGATGAGGTTTTACTCAGCCAGTACGGAGTTCTGCTGGCGATCAAAGTGCTGTTGTTTGCCGGGATGCTGGCGTTGGCGGCGCTGAACCGCTTTCATCTTGGCCCCTTGCTGGAGCGGTCGTTGCGGGAGGGCCAGTATCGCGTGGCAGCCCATGCGCTTCGGCGCAGTGTGGTAGTGGAAATGGCCGCGGCGTTTTTGATTGTGGGGTTGGTGGCGTGGTTGGGGACGTTGAGTCCGGAAATGGAGTGAGCCCTCTTCAGGGGGAAATCTCTGACACTTACGTACTGATTTAAACTTGGGCCAGCCAGGCCAGGGCAATGCCCCAGGCTGTGGGATCTTTGCTGGTAGGCATTTTCACCCTCCCGAGTACGAATTGTCTCTAAATCAGCCGTACGTCCTGACGCACTTGCCAATGAGGAACTCTTGATTCAATGTAATGACAAATGTCATTACATGAGAATCTACCCCATGGCATCTATCAACATCCGTATCGATGACGACCTCAAAGCTCGCGCCTATCTCGAACTGGAAAAACTCGGCGTCACGCCCTCTGAACTGATGCGCCAGACACTGCAATATGTGGCGGAGCGTGGTCAGTTGCCTTTCAAGCCTGTCTTGATGACTGAAGACGATGAAGCGCTATTGGCCACCGTGCGGGAACGGCTTGCATCTCCTCAACGAGTAAAGGTTTCCATAGATGACCTATAGCCTTGAGTTTGATGCCCGTGCATTGAAGGAATGGCAAAAACTTGGCGACACAGTCCGACAGCAGCTCAAAAAGAAGCTGGTGGAGATCCTGAACAATCCACGCATTGAAGCTAACCGCCTGCATGGTTTTCCCGACTGCTACAAAGTCAAACTACGTAGCAGCGGTTACCGCTTGGTCTATCAAGTGATTGACCAGGAAATTACTGTGTTTGTGGTAGCCGTGGATAAACGGGAACGTGAGCAGGCTTATCGCAAGGCGGCTGAACGCTTGAAGTAATGACGCAAGGTGTTAGCCATCCATGGGGCGCTGATTTTTTCACTCCGGTGAAAGTTTCACTACACTCCCCTTCAAAACCACTCCAGTACAAAAGCCCGATAACAATGACGAAAATCAAAAGAGCAATGATGCTCGGCGGCTTGCTCGCACTCTCCCTTGGCGCCCTGGCAGAACCTTCGCACCTGGACAGCGTCATGCAACAGGGACAACTGCGCGTCTGCACCACCGGCGACTACAAGCCCTACACCCTCAAAGCCGAGGACGGCGAATATTCCGGCATCGACATCGCCATGGCCCGCGCCCTGGCCGACAGCCTTGGCGTCAAGGTCGAGTGGGTGCCCACCACCTGGAAAACCCTGATGCCCGACATGCTCGCCGGCAAGTGCGACATCGCCATGGGCGGCATCTCGGTCACCCTGGAACGGCAGAAAAAAGCCTTCTTCAGCAGCATCCTCGACGTCGACGGCAAAATCCCCCTGGTGCGCTGCGAAGACCAGGCGCTGTACCAGACCGTCGAACAGATCAACCAGCCAACGGTTCGCCTGGTCGAACCCGCCGGCGGCACCAACGAAGCCTTCGTCCACGCCTACCTGCCCAAGGCGCAGTTGCAACTGCGCGACAACGTGAGCATCTTTCAGGAACTGCTGGATAAAAAAGCCGACGTGATGATCACCGACGCCTCGGAGGCGCTGTACCAGCAGAAGCTCAAGCCGGGCCTGTGCGCGGTCAACCCCACGCACTACATGCAATACGGCGAAAAAGCCTACCTGCTGCCCCGCGACGACATCACCTGGAAGCTGTACGTCGATCAGTGGCTGCACCTGGCCAAAGCGACAGGCAACTACCAGAAGATCCTGCGCCAGTGGCTGGCGGTGCCTGGGGGTAAATAACGGCGTGCCCGCCACTGAAATGGAGACCGCCGCCTGATCGACTGTCCCGCAAGCCGTGACGCGCCAACAGCCCGCCAAGGCTCTACCTCATGGCTTGTTAAATATCGTTACATGATTAAAACTACTATCGCACCGGTAGCAAGCCGGTCATATGCAAGACGCGTTGACACGCACCGAACGAAAACTCGGTCGATGCCTCGACCGAGCAGCCCCCTCAAAAAAGGACAGACAATGAGCAGCACGGATGAATTGCAAACCTACAACGCCAGCCCGAAATGGCAAGAACGTTTCGCTTTTTTTGATCAACACGGCAGCCCCAAAAGCCCCGATTTCAAAACGGCTTTCAAACAGTTGCCAGCGCGCAAGCGCATCCTGATCAACCTGAACTTCATCGCGTTTTTTTTCGGGCCGATCTATTTCTTCGTACTTGGGCTGTGGAAAAAGAACCTGGCAATCATCGCGATCATCGTTGCCCTTTCCTTTGCCCTGGCATTGATTTTCACCCTGCTGGGTTATGAAGAAGCGCCCAAGGCCCTTGACACCGGCATGAACGTCGCCTTTGCACTTATGTACGGATTGAGCGCCAACTACGCCTACTACCTGAAACAGGTAAAAGGTTCGCAAGGCTGGAATCCTTTTGAAGGCTTGAGGTTCGTCTGAGTCTCACCCGAAGCGCAACGGTGGAAATCACTCCACCGTTGCGCCACCGGTCAATCGTCGTGCAACAACCCCGAACTGTACTCGCCGAAGCTGTTGCCGAGCGCACTGCCATGTAAATTCAGTTGGTTGGGGTTGTGGGTCGGCCCTGGACCGAAACCGTTAGACGACTGCGAGTCATCCGGATAACGGTCATCGGTACTCACACCCGAACAGGCGCTCAACAGCACGGCGCCCGCGATCAGCGAGACTTTGATCAGGTTTGCGATCATTTTGCAGGTTCCTGTGGGTGTGGAAGCAGATTGAAGTGCTTTGGCCTGGATCCTATGCAGGTTAATGGCCAGGCATGATGAAACTTAGCGCTGCGACAGCTCCGGTTCAGGAACAGTCGAAATGTCGGCAACGCAACGCCCGTTAAATCGTCCTGGGACCCGTTCGCGCCCCACAAGCCCATTCCTGATAAACTCCCCACCTCCCAGCCTCACCGATTCCAGATCCCCCATGTCCGTAACCACCGCCACACCTGACCCGCTCTCCCGCCGTTTCTCCGTCGCGCCGATGATGGACTGGACCGACCGCCACTGCCGCTTCTTCCTGCGCCTGCTGTCGAAAAACGCCCTGCTTTACACCGAAATGGTCACCACCGGTGCCCTGCTCAATGGCGATCACGAGCGTTTCCTGCGGCACAACGAAGCCGAGCACCCGCTGGCCCTGCAGCTCGGTGGCAGTGTTCCCCTGGACCTGGCCGCGTGTGCGCGCATGGCGCAGGAGCATGGTTACGATGAGGTGAACCTGAATGTCGGCTGCCCGAGTGATCGGGTGCAGAACAATATGATCGGCGCGTGCCTGATGGGGCATCCGCAGTTGGTGGCCGATTGTGTGAAGGCGATGCGGGATGCGGTGTCGATTCCGGTGACGGTCAAGCACCGTATCGGGATCAACGGGCGGGACAGTTACGAGCAGCTGTGTGATTTCGTTGGTACGGTGCGGGATGCCGGGTGCACCAGTTTTACCGTGCATGCGCGGATTGCGATTCTGGAGGGGTTGTCGCCGAAGGAGAACCGTGACATCCCGCCCCTGCGTTATGACGTGGCGGCGCGGTTGAAAGCGGATTTTCCCGAGCTGGAGATTATCCTCAACGGCGGGATCAAGACGCTGGAGGCCTGCCACGAGCATTTGCAGACGTTCGACGGTGTGATGTTGGGCCGCGAGGCGTATCACAACCCTTATGTGATGGCCGAGGTGGACCAGCAGCTGTTCGGCAGCACGGCGCCGGTGATCACCCGTGCCGAAGCACTGGCGCAGTTGCGGCCGTATATCGCTGCACACATCGACGCCGGCGGTTCGATGCACCACATCACTCGCCATGTGCTGGGGCTGGGGACCGGGTTCCCGGGGGCGCGCAAGTTTCGGCAGTTGTTGTCGGTGGATATCCACAAGGCCAAGGAGCCCCTGGCCCTGCTGGATCAAGCTGCCGGGTTGCTTGAAGGGCGTTAATGCCGGGTTGTTCTCGCCATTTCAGCCAGGCGGTTTGATCCGCCTGGCTCGCCTGTCAGCTGGCGGCCGCTGCCGTCCAGTTCACCCAACCGAATGCCCAGGTTGCCAGGATCAACAGTCCGAAAACGATCCGGTACCACGCGAAGGCGGCATAGCTGTGGTTCGCAATGAACTTGAGCAGGCCGCGTACGGCGATCATGGCGAAGAAGAACGCTGTGACGAAGCCCAGGGCGAAAACCGGCAGGTCGCCGGCCTGGAACAACTCCCGGTACTTGTAGCCTGAATACACTGCCGCACCGACCATGGTGGGCATTGCCAGGAAGAACGAGTACTCGGTGGCGGCCTTGCGCGACAGGCCAAACAGCAAGCCGCCGATAATGGTCGATCCGGAGCGGGAAGTGCCCGGGATCATCGCCAGGCATTGCGCGAAGCCTACCTTCAGCGCATCCGACCAACGCATGTCGTCGACATGGTCGACGTGCACCACGTGGTCTCTCTGCTCCGCCCACAACATGACAATGCCGCCCACGACCAAGGCGACTGCCACGGTGATCGGGTTGAACAGGTAGTGATGAATCTGGTCGGCGAACAGGACACCCAGAACCACGGCCGGAAGAAAACCGATCAGCAAGTTCAGAGTGAATCGTTGTGCATTGCGTTGGGTCGGCAGTCCTTTGACGATCTCTGTAATCTTGCGGCGAAACTCCCAGACAACGGCAAGGATTGCGCCCAGCTGAATAATGATATTGAACGCCATGGCGCGTTCACCGCCAAATTCCAGCAAGTCCGCAACAATAATCTGGTGGCCCGTACTGGAGATCGGCAAAAACTCAGTCAGGCCCTCTACCGCGCCCAGGATCAACACTTTGAAAAGGGTCCAGAAATCCATCAATCCTCCGTCAGACCGTTCTTTGGGAACGATCCGTCAACTGCACTCAGATATTGAGTAGCTCAAGCAAAACATTCGATACATCCACACCCATTATCTGATGTAGCGAGGGAGAATATGTCTTATTAAAAGGCACACTCAAGCCATGTTAATAATCGTCCGAGTACGAACACCCTGGAAATATATTTAGGTATTTAGTGGAAAAAAGTCTCGCCACTCAATAAAGTGTGATCGCTCTCACACTATTTGTGTTTCTTAGTGGATTCAGCACCTTGGCATGAATGGTGGCACGTAGTGGGCCAAACAGTGGCAAAAGGACATAAAAAATTAATCGCCATCGTTTCAAAATAGTGGCACAATTCCATATTGCCACCATCTAACGACGATATTCCACTAGTTCAGTTCGCCGAGAAAATCAACTAAAAGCTTGAAAAGCTTAAGTATTGTTAAAAAACTCGGGAGCCACGTCTAAAATTCGCGTAAATGTTACCAATTGTCAGTCACAGATGAGAACCGGTGCTTTAACATCCCGATGTCAGCACCTATTCGAGTCAATGCATGATGCTTACAGGGAACTTAGCGACTAGAAGCCAGCGCCAGACAAACGATGAACCCGGAGTTCTCACTCTGGGTCGTACCCGTGGCGTGGCTGAACATTTTAGAGCGCTAGTCGCAAGGCATGTGCGGACCGATATGGCACTAGAGGCCAATTCCTACACTAGTTCATTCAAGAAGAATGAACGCTCTGGTTCGTATCGCGCCATCTTCATCATCATCGACAGCCCCCAGGCCCTCGAGGAAAGCCTCGCGCTAGTGGAAAACCTGCGCAACGGCAACTTGAAGCCCATCATTTGCGCGGTCATCACGGGCCGAGGCACCTACAACAAGATCAAGTACTATCTTGCGGGGGCCGACTACTGCATCAAGTTCAATACCCTTTCCGATGAAAGCTCTGAGTTGCTCGCCGAGTTCTTCAGCAGTGAAGAATGGCAAAGAGATATCAATTTGATATTGGACCCCACCCGTATTTGCCTACTGGGCACCAGCAAGAAGCTGGACATCTCCTTTGCGGAAATGAAGATCCTGGAAGCCTTTGCGCAAACCAGTAACCACATACTAAGTCACGATGAAATTGCCAACATCATGGGGCTCAACAGCAACTTTTATGACCCCAGGGCGCTGGAAAAATCGATCAGTCGCCTTCGTGGAAAAATCAAGGACACCTATGGCACAAACGCTATCCAGAGCATCCGCGGGCATGGGTACCGGTTGATGAGGGGACTGATTTCAACTCTCTGACACACCGAAAAGATGGCGCTTTAGCATCAACTTTATCAACAATACAAAGACCTCGGCTTCAGCGTTTCTTGTATTTCATACCAAAGGCACTTATCGATTCCATGACCGTGGCAACATCTAACCATAACAATAAAAGTTTATTCTATAGCAGCAGATCGAGTGGAACCCATCGAGGGCCAAATTTGGGCCCAGACCCTGCCTTTCGACTACTTCCCAGGGAGTCATTGCTCCCCTGCCGATCATCTTTTAGCCAAATTTGGTGTGTACTTCAGGAGAGAGACATGGAAACTAGTACAACCCTCCCAAGGAAATACTTTGTCGTCGTGACCCACAGCACAACGTCGCAGCGTGAACTTGAGACCATCCTGTCCAGTGAGCGCTTCAACTCGTTTGGCACCTCCCAGGCACAAATGTTTATTGAAGGCGTTGCTTCACCCTCTTCCGCTCCTGTGCTGATGGAGTTCAGCTACCCAAGCGTTTCAAGGAAAAACGTAGCGCGCAGTATCGAACATGATACACAGCGACTACTGGCGACCCTGGAATCCGAATGGCTGGCAGCGCAATCGACGAATCCATTCCACAGCATGCCGGCAACGACCGGGGCAGCCAACGATATTGCGCAAACCATTGAGGGCGACACTCCTTACAGCGAAGCCTGGCAACTCGACAAGGATCAAAGCGCCTTGGTAAAAGAGGGCGTCGAGATCAGCCTGACCGGATTGGAAGCCGCGCTGGTAAAGAAAATGCTGCACCATGAAGAGCGTGTCGTCAGTCGAGACGAACTGATCCTCAGCATCGGCAGGGAGCCGGAACAATATCGCGGCCTGGAAATGTGCCTGAGTCGACTGCAAGACAAATTCAAAATGGCCAGTAACGGTGAACGACTGTTTCGCGCAGTAAGAAATCGTGGCTATTGCCTGATCCAGGAAGTCGTGGCGTAAACACCTCCACCCTTAGCGAATAAAACAAACAGAAACAGTGCGACTACAATAATAAAAAAGCACTCTGTTTGGTTTCAACCTCCGCGCTAGTCAGACCGCCCTCATCCCCTCCCCTCCTACAATACCAAAGACCACTCTAATTATTCACCCTCTTCCATTCGACCTTTTCTAACGATCGGGTTTTCTAAAATCCTGATAGTTGGCACTTTGCCACCTTGTTAGAACTCGTCAGACAGCATCTCCGCCAATAACTTAGTCTATTGACTGACGACAGTTCGGCATATCGACGTTGTTACCTCAGGACACTCGCTATAACAACAATAACAAGTCTGTTTAACAACTCGGATTTCAACTGTCGAAACCTGAATGGACGTCTTTTGGGGATATTGTATGGATCTTACTCTTAGTATCAATCGAAACACCGGCCTCAAGGGACTTACCTTTTGGGGGCAATGGGCGCTGGCACAGGGCTTTGTAGTTTCCCTGTTGTTCATACTTGCCGAGCGGCACACTGGGACGGTCGAGTTCTATTACCGGATGTGCGCAACGCTCGCCGTACTGGCCTCGGTTCCGGCTTATACGTTCAGCGGTGTGTACCGCAAAAGAGACAATTATCTGTCAGGGCTGGGACGCCTGTTCATGGGCTGGTCCATGACGATGGCCGCGCTGGCGTGCATCGCGTTTATCTGCAAGGCCGATGAGCTGTTTTCCCGACAAGTCATCCTGGGTTGGGCGGTGTACGGTTTCCTCGGCCAGGCGTTGCTGTATGCGCCGCTGCATGCGTTCTCGAAGTTCTACCAGCGGTCACGCAAAAGCGAGCATAAAACCCTGATCGTCGGCACCGGTGAACTGGCGCTGGGATTGGCGAACAAGCTGAGCGACCTCGAAAACCTGCCGTTGGTGGGCCTGGTCAGCAACGGCGCCCCTCCCTCACTGGAGCCGGGCGCACCCAGCATCGTCGGCGCCCAGGAAGACCTGCTGGAACTGATCAAGACCCATGACATCCGTCGTTTGTACATCACCCTGCCCCTGTCGGAAGCGGCAAAAATCGAAGCCATGTACGTCGACTTGCTGGATGCCAACGTTGACGTGGTCTGGGTGCCGGACTTGAACAGCCTGACGCTGCTCAATCACTCGGTGAAAGTCGTGGACGGCCTGCCGGCGATCTACTTGAACGAAAGTCCGCTGACCAGCCGGCCCACCGCCGCGCTGAGTAAAAGCCTGGTGGAGAAAAGCGTGGCCCTGTTGGCCATTATCCTGCTGAGCCCGGTGTTGCTGGTCATCGCCCTGGCCGTGAAGCTCAACTCCCCTGGCCCGGTATTCTTCAAGCAGGACCGCCATGGCTGGAACGGCAAAGTGATTCAGGTCTGGAAGTTCCGCTCCATGCGTGTGCACGATGACCATGAGGTCAAACAGGCCAGCCGTAACGACTCGCGTATCACCGCCGTCGGACGCTTCATCCGTCGCACTTCGCTGGACGAATTGCCGCAACTGTTCAACGTGCTGCAAGGGCAAATGGCGCTGGTCGGCCCGCGCCCTCACGCCGTCGCGCACAACAACTACTACTCCGGGAAGATTCTCGCCTACATGGCGCGCCATCGAATCAAACCGGGCATCACCGGCCTGGCGCAGATCAACGGTTGCCGCGGCGAGACCGACACCATCGACAAGATGCAGAAGCGTGTCGAGATCGACCTCAAGTACATCAACAACTGGTCGTTGTGGCTGGACCTGAAGATTCTGGTGAAAACGCCGTTCACCTTGTTGTCGAAGGACATCTACTGAAGGTTTAGGGCTGCACAAGGCAACACCGCAAGGGGACGCAAGTCCCCTTTTTTGTGGCTGTGATTTGGGACTGCCCGGATTTATGGATCACCAAAAGACCAGTGTAGGAGCGAGCCTGCTCGCGATAGCGGGGTATCAGTCAACATCAATGCTGGATGTACTGACGCCATCGAGAGCAAGCCCGCTCCCACAGGGGATTGGGGGTTGTCTGGGTCTTCGGGTTGCCAAATGACCACTGCGGGAGCGTGGCTTGCCCGCGATGGCGCCGGATCAGTCAACATCAATGCTGAATGTGCTGACGCCTTCGCGAGCAAGCTCGCTCAGGTTACTCAGTGATCTTCTCGAAGTTGCGGTAGAACATGTCGTCGTCGCGGCTATCCGTCATGGAGTGCAACTGGTAGCTGCGATTGAGCCGTGCACCGCCGTCCCGGGTCAGTGGCGACCAGACGAGGTTGGCACGGCGCATGGTCGACATGCTCATCAGTTCGTCGAACGGAATGGACAGGTAGATGCCTTTGTCGAAACTACCTTCGCCATATTCAGCACCGGTTGCGGTGGTGATGGTTGCCCAGGCACCAAAGCGTACGCCGTTGGAAAACTCTCGCGAGATATCCAGCGTGCCGCCCCAGTCGCCAGCCAGGTAACGCCCGACGCTGACGGCTGCCAGCGTATCGTAGGGCAAGTCGGTGTAGCCGGTGATGTGGCCGGTCAACACCGAGTAATCACGCAAGCCAAAACCCTGGTCGAACTCGCGCTGGCGCACGTAGTTCAGGTCCGCGCCCACCGACCAGCGCTCGCCGGTCGGACGGAACAGCACCTCGCCCCCGACGCCGGCAAACATCGACTCCAGGTAGCCACCGTACACCATGCCATACAGGTCTTTGTCCAACTGCTCGGCATGGCTGACCTGGAACAACGGCATGGTGACATCCGACGTGGTCATGTACTGGCGCAAGTCCGTGCGCACGCGGGGCAAGCCGCTGGGTGCGTCATAGGTGAACTTGTCGAAGTTGTTGATCAGGTTGGCACTGAGCAAACCACTCCACCAGGTGTTGCGGTTGAAGCGGTACTCGGCGTCCGCGTCGGCGCTGAACTGATAGAGCAAGCCATCGGGGCCACCGACGTTCTGCTTGAAGCCCAGCCCGACGCCATAAGCGAATGGCTGCATCGCTTCGGTGTAGAGGGTTTTCTCGTTGTGCGGCATCGCCGGATTGATTTCGGTGGTGCGATGCAGGGCTTGCAACGGCTCTTCGTTGTTGATCACTTCGCGGAAGGTTTGCCGAGGCACGCTGGTTTCTTCAAGCGCCAGGTCGTAGCGCTTGTTCACCACGGTGAACCAGTCGATATCGTCGTTGACGCTGTTGTCCAGGATCCGGCTCGCGCGGCCGACGGCCTTGGCCGAATGGAAGTAACGCTGCTGCTCGCCATACACGATCAACTCGGAATCGCGCTGGCTGATACGCTCGACCTTGTACCCGGCATTTTGCTGCAGGCGCCGAGACACATCGGCCCAGTTGACCTGATCCATCCCGGTGCTCGGCGCCTTCGCTGGCAAGGGTTCAGCCGGCGGATCGAACGTCTTCGCCGGCGCCTTGCGGCTGGCGAAGTTGGTGTGGAAGGTGACGCCGAACATCGCCGTGTTGCCGCGCTCCCAGGCTGCGCTGAGGTCGATCGAGTCAGTTACTTTGAACACCGCGCCGAGGTTGATCGGCGAGTCCTGCTTGATCTGGTTGTCCTTCGGCTCGTGCTTGTAATCGTTGCCTTCGTATTCGAGTTTCAGGCTGAGCCGGTCCCAGGGTGTCTGGTAGCTCACGCCGCCGAAAAAGGATGGGCTGCCGCGAAAATAGGCCCCGGCGTTGACATCACCGGTGCCCTCGCTGTCGGGCCGGGTCTTGAAGCGATCACTGACGTAGCCCAGCGGGTTTTCGAAGTCGCCGCGGTTGCCCAGGTAACCCCAGGCAATGCCGGCGCTGAAATCAAAATTGTCGTAGCGCTTGTTGGCCACCACGAATTCACTGGAGAACAGGCCTGTACCACCGATGTCCCGGAAGCCCAAGGCCACTTCGGGCGCCCAATGGGTTTCTTCCCACAGGCGGGCCTTGAGGTCGACCGCCTTGTCCTTATAGCTCTGGTTGCCGCTCAACGATTCGGGGCCGTAAGGGCGGTTAGTGATCGCGGTGTAGCGAAACGAGCCTTCCAGCCACTCAAGTGGCTGAAGTGAAACGCTGTAACGGCTGTAGGGGTCGGTGCGGTTGGCATTCAGGCTCAACTCACCGGCCGGCGCCATGCGCGCCGTCGGCGTTTGCAACAAGCCCGCGCCACCGAAATCATTCTGGGTAATGCGTGGTTCTGCATGAGCCAGACCACACGGCAATAACAATACGGCTGCAAAACGTAAATTCAACGAACCACCTCAGCCAGCTGCGTGGCAATAAATTCGGCCAACTGCTGATTCAGTTCAGGGATAGGCGGATCAAGGTCATCGTTTTTGACCGGGACCAGAATCTTGCTGCCGGCGGCAGGTATCTGCCCGCTCTCGCGATTCCAGTGGGCAATGCCGACGCGCCGGGTGACGCCATTGGGCTGGATCAACCACAGGTAATCGGCGTCCGCATCGGCCAGCGGCGTGCAACCCCGCAGGTAATCGCGGGCCTCTTGCAGCGCTTGATAGGGCAACCGACACGACTCGGCGACAGCGCCGAGCACCTCGACTTCGTCGACCCGCAACGGGTAGATGAGGCGGTCGCCGTCGTCCAGGCGAATGTTGCGGGCAAACCCGACTTCCACGGCGACCGGGTCCAGGACAGCCACCTGGCGTCCGGTGACCGGCATGCGCCTGACTTGCTCGGCCAACCGCACCGCCAGGGCAGCCCGGCTCGGCCTGTCGAAAAGCATGGCCATGCGCTGCAACACGTCCAGATCGAACAGCACCCCGGCCTTGAGGCGGGTCTGTTGCTCGACCAGGGATTTACGCAGCAGTACGGCCGCCAACCAGTAACTCTCGACATTGGGTTGTGCCACGCTGATCACGTCCAGCAATCTCCCGCCCGCCGGCAGCTCGACCGCCCCCGGGTTGGCAACGTCACCGGTGACGGTGACCGCTGCATGGCTGATGCCGGTGATCAACAGCAGGCACGCCGATAGAGCCCTGACCCGCTTCACCGGGCATGCCTGCGGTCTGGGGTCAGTTGCACGATCTTGACCCGCAACTGCGAGGTCAGTTGCTGCTCACTCTGCACAATGAAACCGTCAACGGGATCGACCCAGTAACGATTGGTCGCACGCAGGCCGATGGCCGGCGCGTCAATCTGCTCATCGACACGTAGCACGGCGTATTCCTTGTTGAGGATTTCCAGGGTTTCCATGGATTTGCGGGAGAAGCGACTGTTCAAGGTCACCCCGACTTCCTGGCCCTGGTAGAGATCGATCCAGCGCTGGCTGGTGTAGCCATCGGGTACTTGATGGAGGCCTTGCTTGAAGGGCGAGACATCAGCCAGGCGCGTGCCGTCCAGATCGCCGTCCAGGCCCAGGCCGATGCTGCGCACTGCCAGGCCATCGCGCATGAGCAGAACCTGTTTGCCGGACGCGACCCAGAATTGCAGGTCGTCGCGCTCACGCACCAGCGCCAGCACACCGGAACCGGACGGCGTGGTCAGCTTGAGCTGGGGATAGCGCACATCCGCCACCTGGGCCGCCGTCACGTCCAGCTCATCCGGCCCCGACACCGCCGACTTGAGGTTGGTCACCGAAGCGACCATCAGCGGGTTACAGCCACACAACATCAAGGCCGCTATCAAGCAGACGCCAACATTCAACGTTCTCACGATCGGACCCGGCCTTAATTGCTGTTGCTGCTGACTTCACTCATGTTCTTCGCCGCGGATGCGCCCGTACCGACAATCGCTGCCGACGGCACCAATTGGCTGACGAAGCGATTCCAGCGAGTCACGTTGGCAGGACCTACGTAGACAACGTCCTGGGGACGTACTTCAAAGTGCGTGGCCAGCGCCATGGCGGTCGGTGATTGGGCTTGCAACTGGTAGACCTTCGCCGGCTCCACATCGAGGTTTTCAACACCCCTGATCACGTACACGGCGTTACCGTTGGAGGTGGTCTGACTCAATCCGCCGACCGAGCCCAGCACATCGGACAGGTTCATGGTGGCGGTCTTGAAGCTCAGTGCGCGGGGCTGGTTGACCTCGCCCATGACGTAGATGCGCTTTTTGTCGTTGTACGGCAGATACAACTGATCGCCACCCTTTAGGTAAACGTTCTGCAACTCGGAATCCGGCTGGTTGAGCGTGTCGAGATTGAGCGTGTAGACCCGCCCGTTTCGCGTCAGCAACAGGCCGGACAAGTCGGCACTCGTCGTATCGATACCGGCGGAACCGAGGGCCTCGACCACACTGAGCGGATTGGTGGAAATCGCTTGTGGACCGGCTTTCGAAACGGCGCCCGTCACCACGACTTTCTGACTGGAAAAGCGCAACACGGCGACATCCACTTGCGGTTCGGCGATGAAGGCCGACAGCCTGGCTTCGATGTCCGATCGCAGTTGCTGGACGGTTTTGCCGGCCGCCTGGACTTCTTTGATAAACGGGTAGTAGAGCGTGCCATCGGCACGCACCAGGCGACCGTTGGCATCGATCTGCTGTTGCGCGCCGGAGGGTGCGGTCAGCTCCGGGTGATCCCAGACCGTGATGTACAGGACATCGTTACTGCCGATGCGGTACTCGGCCGGGGCCGCCAACAGTTCCGTCGGCACGGACTCACGCTTTTGCGTGGCCCTGTTCATGGCGATGAGCTTGGGCGTGATCGGAATGAGCTCGACCCGGCTGCTCTCGCTGGCGCCCTGGCGCGTGATATCACTGGTGCTCAGGTATTGGCCGGGGGAAAACATGCAACCTTGTAAAGCGATGCTTGCCAACATTAAAAGAGAAAAACTACGAGTCATAATGGCACTACGCTATTCAAGGGCGAATCTAAAAACAAAGTCACCCGATTTGCATCGGGCGACCTTGTACTGCACCAACAGATGTTTCAGTTAGTTGTGCGTGCCGGTTGTACCCGTGGTACCTGTCGTACCCGTCGTACCGCCGTTTGCACTTCCACCACTGTTGGACGCCGCTACAGCACTGGCGACCATTGCTGTACTGGCTGCAGTGGCTTGAGTCGCCGCCACGTTACCCAATACATTGGTCGCAGTTGTAAGCGGCGCTTCTACCGCGGACGCCCAGTTGCTCAACATCGTCAACAGGGCAATTGCCATCACTTTCTTCATATCAACTCCTTTCTAACATTCAACCCGATCGAAATCGGGTAGTGCGTTAGAGGTGGTAGAGTTCAAGTCCGCGAAAAGTGCGGACAAGATCCGTTGTTCTTTCACAGTCTTACCCAACTGATAAAAGTCGAACGGCAGGTTTATATCTACGGACTTGCAAAAGGCATGACCAGTGTATTTTCCCGACGATATCTAACAACCTGACCGGAAATAACATTTGGCTAAAACGCCATCACCCCAGATAGCCTTTGGGGTGATTCGATTGCCAGCGCCAGGTATCCGTGACCATGTCCTGCAAGTTGCGCGTGGCCTTCCAGCCCAGCTCTTTCTCCGCCTTCGAAGGGTCGGCCCAGCTCTCGGCGATATCACCCGAGCGACGCGGCATCATTCGATAGGGCACCGGCTGACCGCACGCCTGCTCGAACGCCCGCAGCACTTGCAACACGCTGTAGCCATCGCCCGTGCCGAGGTTCCAGGTATGAATGCCGGTACGCCCGGCGATGGACTGCAAGGCCTTTAGATGGCCGTCCGCCAGGTCCACGACGTGGATGTAGTCCCGCACCCCGGTACCGTCGACCGTGGGGTAATCGTTGCCGAAGATCGATAACTCCCGCAGGCTGCCAACCGCCACCTGGCTGATGTAGGGCACCAGGTTATTCGGAATGCCACTCGGGTCTTCGCCCAGATGGCCACTGTCATGCGCCCCGATCGGGTTGAAGTAACGCAACAGCGCGATGCTCCAGCGCGGCTCGGCCAAGACCAGGTCGCGCAGCACATTCTCGACGATCAGCTTGGATTGACCGTAGGGATTGGTCGGGATGCCCGTGGGGAAATCCTCGCGGATCGGCATCTGCTCCGGCTCGCCGTATACCGTGGCCGACGAACTGAACACCAGGCGAAACACCCCGGCAGCCGCCATCGCCTGACACAGCGTGATGCTGCCGCTGACGTTGGTCTCGTAATACTCAAGGGGCTTGCGCACGCTCTCGCCCACGGCCTTGAGACCGGCAAAGTGCAGGACGGCATCGATGGCATGCTGCTGGAAAATCCTGTCCAGCAAGGCCCGATCGCACACATCACCCTGAATCATCAGCGCACTCTTGCCGCAAATGGCTTCCACCGCGTGCAATGCCGCGTCGCTGCTGTTGCAAAGATTATCCAGCACAACAACTTCATAGCCTGCCTCAAGCAGTGCGAGCGTGGTGTGCGAACCGATATATCCAGCTCCACCCGTTACCAGAATTTTCATAGCGCGGTCCATAGTGGGAAAAGTGCGAAGTTGCGTGTCAAGCCCCTCTTGTTAAAGCTGTGTGCTGAACCACACAAATAAGAGCGACAACAACCCAAAACAAAATTAGTTCAACGACTGGCAATAAATATTTTTTCAGGCCAAACTGTATTGCGGGATACTTATTAGCATTCCGACGCACGCACCACTATCAACAGATACCGACTAAAAATAACCAACAACTATCAACCCGACATCTCATAACATTGTCGTGTTATCCGCACATTGCTATTTGCCACTAGTGGCCAGACTCAGGTATTAAAGTAAGCCTTCAATAAACATTGAAACTTGCAATCACTCGTTGTTGCGCGCACCCGTTGGCTGTGTTCCATGACTGTCCAGGATACTTTTATGATTCGTAAATGTTTGTTCCCCGCTGCCGGCTATGGCACTCGTTTCTTGCCGGCGACCAAGGCCATGCCCAAGGAAATGCTGCCGATCGTCAACAAGCCGTTGATCGAGTACGCCGTCGAAGAAGCACGGGACGCCGGCCTGCAACACATGGCGATCGTCACCGGGCGGGGCAAGCGCGCGCTGGAAGACCACTTCGACATCAGCTACGAGCTGGAGCACCAGATTCGCGGCACCGAGAAAGAGAAGTTCCTGACCGGAACCCGCGAGCTCATCGACACCTGTACCTTCTCCTACACCCGCCAGGTGGAAATGAAGGGCCTGGGCCACGCCATTCTCAGTGGCCGCCCGTTGATCGGCGACGAACCCTTCGCCGTGGTACTGGCCGATGACCTGTGCCTGAACCTGGAAGGTGATGGCGTCCTCACGCAAATGATCGAGCTCTACAAGAAATTCCGCTGCTCGATCGTGGCCATCCAGGAAGTCCCCCGCGACCAGACCCACAAGTACGGCGTGATTGCCGGCGAGCCGATCTCCGACGGGATCTACCGGGTCAACAACATGGTGGAAAAACCGGCCCCGCAGGACGCCCCGTCGAACCTGGCGATCATCGGCCGCTACATTCTGACGCCAGATATCTTCGACCTGATCGCCGACACCGAACCGGGTAAAGGCGGCGAGATCCAGATCACCGACGCGCTGATGAAACAGGCGCAGAACGGCTGCGTGCTGGCCTACAAGTTCAAGGGTTTGCGCTTCGATTGCGGCGACGCCGAGGGTTACCTGCAGGCAACCAACTTCTGCTACGAAAACCTGTACCTCAAGGGCCGCTAAGACGGCTCCAGCACCCGACGCCCACTCTTCATTCAGGCAGGCCAACCATGAACATTAAAAAGCTCTCGGCATACATTGAAATGGAGGTGGGCAACCTCGGGGTGATGTCCTCGTTATCGCGACATCAGCGGTTGCCGAGCGCCAACCAGTCCTGGCTCGGCCCCACTCTGCTGGTGGAACGGATCGGTATGTTTCCCTCTTCCGGAGACATCCGCCGGCCAATGCGCGACCCCTATCCCCTGCTCGCTCACCTGAAAAGGCTTTACCGCGGGCAGGCGCTGGAAATCGATGACCGCGATGGGCTGAAAGCGATTTTCAGCGACTGGCGATTCCGGGTGCGCATTTGCTGCAACGACCCAGCCATCATCATCAACGTGGAGACCCGGTGCGCTACGCAGCTGATGCCGCTAAAAACCGCAGAGCTGCTTGCTCATCTGGAGACATTCGAAAATTGCCGCAACTCCCAGTAGGAGCTGCCGCAGGCTGCGATCTTTTGATTTTGTTTTTCCAGATCAAGTCAAAAGATCGCAGCCTGCGGCAGCTCCTACATCAGGCCCGCATCGCAGCGGTCCTGCCCGCCAACAATCCAGCGATAGAAATAATCAGCGATCACTTGCCCGCCCGTGGCCGGAACCGGATGAATCTTGTCCGGGCCGATCATGGTGGCGGCATAGCGCTTGAAGTCAGGGCCGAATGCGCACTGCAGATTGGCGTAACCAAGATGTTCCTTGCGTGCCCAGGGTTCCAGGACTTGCGCATAGGCCGACATCGGGTAGGCACTGGAACGCGTCGTGTCCTGACGCAGGATCAGGTTGATGCTCGCCGCCGGTTGAATCTCGCGGACCATCCCCACCAAACCCTGAACGTTCTTCAGGTACTGCTCGGGCTTCACGCCAAAACCCTGGTCGTTACCACCCAGCATAATCAGGTAGAGGTCGGCGGGAATCTTCGACACCACCGTCTTCCACTGCGCCTGCCAACGGCCATCGCCGTGGTAGAAGTCAGCGGACGCCGCGCCGGACGCCGCCAGTTTGGATACCCGCACGCCGCCCTGGTCGTTGCTCATCCACAGGCCGAAGAGCGTTGGCGCGCCTTTCACCACTTCCAGCCGGAACGACCAGTCTTTCGCTGCCGACATGCCTGGCAGTGGCACTTCCTGTACCCCTGAGCCTGCGAGCGTCAAGGGCTGCCAGGATTGCGACGGTGCCCAGCGGTAGCGAACCTCATTGGGTTCGCCATTGCCGAGGTAAAGCAATTTCGCTTGGGTGACAGCCGTGTTGATGGCCGGTGTCGGGCTGGCATCGATCTCCAGCCAGGCGCCAGGCCCTCCGGCAAGGGTACGACTGTCGGGGCTGGCCTGGCCAAGGGCGGACACCTGCCAGTCACCGCCGAAGTATTTTTCGCTGCTGCGGCTGTATTTGAAGTGCGTGCCGCCAAGTGCCGCGCCGTGGTTGAAACCGACATAGCCGGGGCCGGCGAAACCCGCCTCCCCGGCCAGCCGCTGCACCAGTTTGTTCAGATAGAAATCCTGCCCGGCGCTGTAGCTGTCGCCGATCACCGAGATGGACAGGACTTTCCCGCCCTTGCCTTCGCGCCACTGGCCAAACCGTTCGCGAGCGTCGCCGACTTCGACCACTGACGCCGCAACAGGCTGGACGTCATCAACTGCCAACATGCATCGCTTCCTTCACTCGGACAAACCTCAAGTCTGGGGCACCGGGGTGGCGTTTGCCGGCGGTTTTTTAGCCGCCGCGCGCTCACCCAGGAACAGCATGGAGGTGACGTTGAATCGACTGAAAACCATCGATAGAACCACCGGCCCCAGCAAGCCACACGCCAGGCCACCGAGCACCAGAAGGCTTTCGTCCTTCACGCCCAAACGCCCCAGGACAAACCGCGAAGTGGCGGCAAACAACACATGGAACAGGAAGATCGCGTAGGAATACCCGCCGAGCCAGGTCAGCCACTTCGAGCGCATGTCACTGGACAGCAACGCAATGCAGGACACACAACCCACGGTCAAACCGATCAGGCTGCGGCGGTCGACGATCAACTCGCGATCCACCGCCGCCACGTACAGCAGTGTCAGCGAGATCAACACAAACACCAACGGCCCGATCACCTTGAACCGTTGCTTCAATGCATCGACGTTTTCCTGGCCAATCATCCCCGCCACGAAAAACGGTAGCAGGTAGATCGCGCCATTAATGCCAAACGCATCGAGCTTGAACGGCGGCAGCACAAACAACACCGCCGCAAAGGCAAACAGCAGATACAAGCGCGTTGCCGAACGCAGCAAACCACGCCACTCCAGCAGGCCGACGAACATGAAAATGATGAACACCGCCTGCAGGAACCAGAAGTGGTTGACGGGCACCCAGAACGACAACAACGCGTCGATCACACCGACGTCCTTGTTCACACCCGGCCCCACCGCCTGCAACACCGAGAACGGTACGCCCACGCAAAACAGCGGCACGATCAAGCGTCGCACCTTGCCGCTGAAGAACGCGGAAAAGTCATTGCCGCGGATTTTGTAGATGGAGTAGATATAGCCGGAAATGAAGGTGAACAGCGGCATGCGCACATACACCATCGAGTCGGCGATCACCCGGAACGGCGAGCCCAGGTCTATCTTCAAGCCGCCACCCAACGGGCCGATGACGTGATAGAGCACCAGCAGCAGGCACGCCAGGCCACGCAGGGTTTCGATCTCCAGGGACTTTTTCTTGCTAGACATAAAGCACCTGCCTCAATTCAGAATTCTTGATTCAACCTGCACCGGCTTGTTCGCCCGCAACATCAATCCCAGGCCGACGAACAACACCGGAACCACCATCGAGAAGTGCCGGGCGAAGGAGCCGAAGTCCGGTTCGAACAGGCCTTGAACCAGCAAAAATGCCAGCGGAATCGCGATCAGTTCCTTGGGTTTGGTCTGGATCGGCGCACCTTTGTAATCGGTCGAGGTGATGACTTTGAACAGCAGCAACGCGGTCATGATCATCAACGCCACGAAGATCACCTGGCCCGGCCCGGACAGCAGAATCAGCTCCACCGGGAACGACAGCCGGAAGAAGATGATCATCGAGTCCAGTGCCTGCGAGACAAAGTCGCTGCCGCTGAGCCACGAGACGATCAACGACTTGGATCCCTCCTCACCCGCGGTGCGCAGTTCGTTGTTACTGGCGCGAATCGACGACACCGGAAACCCAAGCGCCACCTGGATCGCCATGGCGACCGCCAGGTAGAACAGGAACAGCATCAGGAAGAAAGTGAAGCGCGAGACATACTTCTTCATCACGCAGACGCCGACCCAGGACAGTGAAAACAGAATCCAGTAGGGGCGGATCAACACGCCGTAGATCACTGCCGAGAAGAAAAATCCGCCGCGATATTTGCGCGTCAAGGAGCTGAGCAAAATGCTCAACACCGCCACCGACACAATGATTTCCTTGGTCAGGTTCTCAAGGAAGAACGAACGAACGATGCCCCACAGACACAGCGTGCCGAAGATCGCCAGCGGCATGCGCCGGAAGACCACCACCGGAATCGCCGTGAGGAAAAAATTGCAGAACATGCCATAGGCCCAGGCATTGGTCAGATTGATCCCCGTGGGCCGCAGCAGAAACGCCGAACACTCATAGGAAGAGCGATCCGGCGAGAACGGGTTCCAGAAATTGCAGTTGTCGGCCCGCGCGTAGGACGACCACAAGGTCATGGCATCCGGGCCAGGATCGCGAGGAATCAGCAGCGGCATGGCCACCGACAGAAACAACCCGGTGAACAGGATCAGGAACGAAATGGAGGAATCGAGTTTCTTGCCGCGAAACTCGATGCACGGCAGCTTCAACCCCATGCCAGAGCCCCTTTCGGCCGAGTCACACGGGTCAACACGGCAATCACGCCGAGTTGCACGATGATCGCAAAGACGTTGCCCCAGGCAGCGCCATAAATCGAATAGTGCTTGATCAGCAGGTAGCTGACCGGCACTGAAACCAACAGGCAGATCGCCGCGCTGGCCAGCGACACGCGACTGTTCTTCGAGGCAATCAAACCACCCCAGACGATGTCGCCAATGGCACGCAGGGCGAAGGAAAAAATCAACACGCCGAGGATTGCGTTGTCCGGACGAGGAACACTCGTGGCGACGTAATCGAGCACAACGTTGAAGAACAGATAAATCAGCACCGCCACCGCGGCGGACACCACCAGCGAGCGCATGACCCATTTGTTGACGAACAATTGCCGAACCGTGAACGGCTGTTGATCAGCCTGAAAGCGCTTGGCGAGCACCGGAATGCCGACCACCGCCACCACCGCATAGGACAGCGCCTGCAAGGTATTGGCCGCCGACCAGGCGTACACGTATTTACCGAGGCTGGCGTAGGGTTCGATGTCGATAATCAGAAAGCGCTCGGCGTACTGACTCAACGCGATCAAGCCTGTGCCGAGATAGAACGGCAACCCGGCCTTCCACACGGTTGCCGTGGCCAGCGTCCCGCTCACCCGGCCCTTGTGCACGTTCACCACAATCAGGTAACCGGCGACGATCACCAGCACGTTGGCCACAACCCACAGCCACAGCACACTGGCGATCCCGGACACCCAGCCGAGCATCATCCCGCCCACCGCCAACAGCGCCCAGAGGCCGGTCTTGATGAAAAACAGCAGCGCACCGGCCGTGGCTTTCTGCGCGGAAAACACGAAGGAGTTGATTTCGAACGACAGGTGTTCAGTGAGCAGAACCAGGGTCACGCAGAGGATCAGCGCGGTCGTTGCCTCGACTGCCTGGAACAGCGAATACACCAACACCGTCACCACCGACAACAACAGCCCCACGGCCAGGTACAGCAGCAGGACCTTGTCGACGACCCGTCGCGAACTGCCACCGACGCTGATCAACCGATTGATTTCCGAACTGAAGCCGACACTGTAGAACTTCGACGCAATCAACGAGGCGGCGACCACCACGCCGTAAAAGCCCAGCGCCTCATAACCGAGGAAATGGGTGATCGCCAGCACCAGCAAAAACTTCGCGCCCAATGCCCCGCCGCGAAGCAGTAGCCGAAATATCATCGAACGATACCTTTGATGATGTCGTCCATGGCCACGGTTTTTGCCTCGATCTCGCGGCAGGTGCCGGTCAGGCGCTTGCCGAAACCGGACAGTGCGTTCGGCGCGTAGACCGTGTCGATGATGGTGTCGACATTGATATCGCCGCCGTTGATCACCCAGTCTTCCACGCCCATGTCCTGATAGGCGCCGAAACCTTTGCGCTCATAGCTGATGTGGTACGCCGGGACGCCGGACAGCAGCGACTCGATGGCGCCGTGCAGGCGCACGGAAATCACCAGGTCCGGCTGATATTTGGCCAGCGTGGCCTTCAACGGCAGCAGGTCTTCGGTAATGCCCAACTCGCGATAGAACGCACCGTCATCGTTGCCGCGAACGGCGCTCTGGACCGCGCAAACCACTTTGCTTTTGTTCTTCAAGCGTTGCAGCAGCAACTTCAAGTTGGCCACGTAGGCGACCTTCTTTTCCTTGCTCCACTCCGGCGGCTTGCGCAGCACCAAGCACACCGTTGCCGGCGATGACGCGCAACGGGTGAACTTGGGCTGCATGAGGATCTTGCTGGCCAATGACTGGACCGCCAGATCCGGCGCGCGGTAGACATTTTCACAGGCATCGAAAATCGCCGACGACCTGTTGTCACGCACGAACACCGCATCGGCGCTGGCGTAGTGCTCGACGATCTTGCTGCTCTCGCCGTGGAACGGCCCGATGCTTTGCGGCAGGTACACCGACGGCACTTTGCTGAGGATCGCCGTTTCCAGTTGCTTGGCGTGGCCCAGTTTCAACTTGATGTGCTCAAAGGCACTTTTGGAACGCATGTAGCCGCCACCGACGCCGACGATCAAATCGGTTTTCTTCAACAGGTCAGCGAGACCGGCGTAGGACTGGTTGAGGAACACCGCCTGCTTGACCCGCCCCAACCCCTTGGCCGCCATCACCGGCGCGTCAAAACGCGGGTGCGGCAAGTAGCTGAAGGACTCTGGATCGGAGGCCACGACACTGATCGAAGTGTCGTCACCAAAGTTTCGCTGCACCAGGGCAATGGCCAGATCCACGAGCAGACCGTCACCGGAGTTGGACGCACTGTAGCCATGCAAAATCGTTACGTTCATAAGCTTGAGTTCTACTTAAAAAGTGGGGGCGCGATACAGGTCATAGGTCTGGCGGATCATCAACGCGGCGCTGAAGCGCTCGCGGACGATGCTGCGCCCTTCGCTGCCAAGGTCGAGCAACCGCGGCTTCTGGATTTTCTTCAGTACATCGGCCAGCGCCTGGTGGTCGCCGCTGGGAAAGACGTAGCCGGACACCTCGTTGGTGACCAGTTCGGGCAGTGACGTACAGTTGCTGGCAATCACCGGCAAGCCCATGGCCATGCCTTCGAGCGGCACCATGGCAAAGCCTTCCCAGCGGCTCGGGACGATCAGCGCATCGGCTTTGCGGTACAGCGCCTGGACTTCGCTCGGTGTCACCCACGGCAGGTATTCAACCCCTTCCATCGGCGGACACTCGACCGAATCCTCGTTCACGGCGCTGCCAACCACCGTCAGTTTCAGATCACTGCGCTGGACTTTGGCGAAAGCCTTGAGCAACACGTCGAAGCCTTTCTGATAATCGAGGCGGCCGACAAAGAGCAGATGAATCGGCTCGGGATTGCTGGCTTTCGGCGCTTCATCCTTGTGATGAATGCCGTTGTAGATCAGCTTCATGCGCTTGCGCTCAATGCCGAACCGCGCGGCCTTGTCGAGCTCGTACTGGCTGACGCAGATGATCACGTCGGTGACCTTCTGCAATACCCGCTCGATCCACGCGTAGGCTTTCTGCTTGGTCGGCGAGCTTTCCATCAGGAACGAAAAGGCATGGGGGCAATAGACGATCTTCGGCTTGCGCCAAGGTCGCAACAGCACGCACACACAACGCCCGATGACGCCGGAGAAGGTGCTATGCAAATGCACGACATCGGGTTTTTCCTTGAGCATCACCTGGGTCAGTCGCCAGGCGAAGCGCAGCAACGACGGCACATTGCGTCCGGTCCGGGCGAAGGTGCGGATCTGTTGCCCGGCAATCCCGTGCAGTTCCTTTTCCTGATCCTGCGGGACCAGATAGACCAGCTCATAGCTTGCCGCGTCGCCTTCGGGCGAAGCCGAAATCGTGCGGATCACCGTCGCGACGCCACCTTTGATCGTCTCTGCCACGTGCAGTATTTTTTTCACAACTCACCCACTTCAAACATGAAAGGACAATCGCTGACACTCAGGATTTGTCGGACGCGTATTCGTAGTTGTAATAGCCGTAGCTACCGTTACCGTAGTAACTGGCCGCACGCCTCTCGACGCCGTTGAACACCGCGCCCTTCAACTCGATGCCGTTCTGGGCGAATCGACGAATCGTCAGTTCGATCTCTTTGGCCGGGTTCACCCCGAAGCGCGTGACAATCAGGCTGATCCCCGCGTCACGACCGACAATCGCCGCATCCGTCACCGCCAGCAGCGGTGGCGTGTCGATGATCACCACGTCATACAGCTCACTGAGTTGCGCCAGCAGCTCACGAAAATTGACGTGCATCAGCAGTTCTGAAGGATTGGGCGGGACCTGCCCGCGACTGATGAAATGCAGGTTGTCGACTTCGACTTTATTGATCGCCTGCTCGATGCTGCAGCGCTTGACCAACAGGTCCGACAAGCCATTGGTGATCGGTGTGTTCAGCGTCTTGTGCAGATGGCCTTTGCGCATGTCGGCATCGATCAGCACCACCCGCTGTCCGCTCTGCGCCATGACTGCCGCGAGGTTGGAAGAAACGAAGGTTTTGCCGACCTGCGGGCTCGGGCCGGAAATCATGATCCGGTTGTTGGTCGAATCCAGCCCGGCAAAGTGCAGACAGGTGCGCAGACTGCGGATCGACTCGATGGACAGGTCCGTCGGGTTACGCAGGGCCAACAGGTACGCCGGCTTGTCCGCGCCGTCCCGGGCGCGACCTTTTTTGCTGTCCTCTTCCTGTTGCAAGGCGCTATAGGGAATCGACGCGTACACCGGCAAACCGAGTTGCTCGATGGCCTCCGGACCTTCCAGGCCCCGGCTCAGGGACTTGCGCAGCAACACCAGCGCAACGCCGAAAAAGGCGCCGAGGAAGGTTGCAATCAGCACGATCAAGGCTTTTTTCGGTTTGACCGGACTGGTCAGGTCGACATCTGCGGGGTCGACCAATCGCACGTTGCCCACGGCCCCCGCCCGGACGATGTCCAGCTCCTGGGATTTATTCAGCAGTTGCGTGTAGATCTGCGACGCCACTTCCACGTCGCGGGTCAGGTTCAGCAGTTCCTGTTGCGTGGCAGGCAGGTCCTGGGCCTTGCCCTCCAGCGCCTTCTGCTGCTGGGTCAATTCGCCGATCTGGGTCATCAACGCGCGGTACGCCGGATGCTGTTTGGTGAACTTGCGATCCATCTCCGCCTGTTGCATTTTCAGTTCGGAGATACGGGTGTCCAGACTGACGACCTGTTCCAGCACCGATTGGGTTTCGAGGGAAATGTTGACCGTCTTGCCACGGGTTTGATAACCATTGAGTGCATCGCTGGCCTTGGCCAGGTCGCGTTTGACCTGCGGCAGTTGGCCTTGCAGGAACTCCAGGCTCTGCGCCGCTTCCGCCGATGTGCGTTGCACGTTCTGCTCCACATACAACGAAGCGATTTTATTGAGGATTTTCACTGCCTCGGCCGCGTCGCTGCTGGCCAGGGCCAAACGGATGATCCCCGACTCCTTGCCTTGCTCGGAAATATCCAGCGCATCCTGGTAACTCTGGATGGTCACGATCCGTGGATTGCGCACCACTTCGAAACGGGTGCCAGGGTTTGCCGAGAGTTGAGCGATCAACCCCTCTACATCGTCCTGTTTGAACGCTTCGCCTGCGACGCCTTCGGCCAGCAAGTTGTCGTTTTCATCGAACAACTGGAATCGATGCTGCTCGCCAGCGACCAGCGTGAGCTTCTTGCCCAGCAGTTCTTTCGGCAGATTGAGCCGGTTGATCTCCAGACGCTCACCGCCCCAGGCGTAGCTGTTCAGGCCCAAGCGCGGCGCCGCGACACTGAACTCGGTCTCGCCGCGATAACGTCGGGCGAGGAAGCCGCCAATGACCGGGAAGGTGTTGGGGGTGACGTCGATATCAAGGCGAAGATCATCGACCGTTTTGCCGATCACCGCGCGGGACTTGATGATGCCGATTTCGGTCACCGACGGCGATTGCCCGCCGAGCATGCTGTTGAGATCGGAGAACCCGAGCATGTCGTTCTTCTTCGGCTCGACCTGCACCAGCGCGTTCGCCAGGTACACGGGAGTCGCCAAAACCGCATAGGCAACGCCGGTCGCCATGAAGGCACCGGTGAGCGCGCCGATCAACCATTTCTGGTCGACCAAACTGCCAAATATGCCGAGAAGATCAATGCTGTCTTGATCGTTGTCACGGGTGCCGATTACTGACGGTAACTGCATAAGTCTGTTCTTACCATTCACTGATCTGAAGAATATTCATCAATGTCCGAGGCGCTGCGCCCATGAGCTAACAGCATCTTCAATCAATGCATGGGCATGAATAAAAGCGGCCTTTCCCTGACGATACGGATCCTGTATTTCTCGCTCGCTCTGCCACTTGCCGAGCAGAAACACTTTGCCCCTGGCATGAGAGGCAATCTTCAGTACTTGATTTACATGCTCTTTTTCCATGACCAGAATCAGGTCTGATTCATTGACGATGTCCGGTGTAATTTGCCGCGCCTTAAACCCTTGGGCGTTGTGCCCGTGGTCTTCCAGAACCTGGAGGGCTGACGGTTCCATGGCCTCGCCAACCCGTGCGGCAAGGCCCGCCGAGGTGACCGAGATCGCTGAAGGGGCCAGCGCGTTACGCAGCAAAGTTTCTGCTGTCGGACTTCGGCAGATATTGCCCACGCAGACGACAAGGATCTTTCTGAACAAGGTTACTTTCCCGTGTAATATCAATATGCCAACATTTCGAGTGGGCTTTAGTGAACCCAAAAGACCTTGCGGCACTGAGAAATAGATTCGCCCTGTTAATACAAGTGCATTAAGTACCACAGCCCCCAAAAGCCACCCAACCAGAATTACCGGACCAAAAATAACTGTGATTTTCCGGAACTAACTACCTGACAAAAAATAACATTCGCGCACTTGGCACCCTCGCGAGCATCCAAATGAAAGTAACGAACCAATCATTGGAAAATGTCATTACCCGCCAGGAGTGCAGGCATGAAATCAGCACGTCTCAAACGGCTCACCGCCTCAACCCTGTTAATGCTGGGTGCAGCCAGCCAGGTTGACGCCAGCGACTTGTTCCCCCTGCTTGCCGCCAACAAAACCATCGGTGTCCAGGTGAAGATCCAGACCTTCTCCCCCACCGACGCCGAGCAAATCAAGGCCGCTGGCTTCGGATTCGTGCGCTTTGGCGTGTGGACCAACAGCCTGGGCGGCGCGGCGTATCAAAAGCAGATCAGCGATGCCTTCGCCGCGGCCAAGTCCGCCGACCTGCCGGTACTGATGACCGTACGCTCGACCAAGGCGCTGACCTCTGCGCCCGACAACACCAGCGAACTCGTCGCTGCCGGCGAATCGTTCGCCAGTTCGGTGAAAGGGCTGGAGCAGTCATACGGCGCACAGCTCGTCGCGATTGAAATATGGAACGAACCGGACCTGGCGAAGTACTGGCCAACCCGAAATCTCGACACGACCTTTGTTCCGTTCATGAGCGCCCTGTGCAAGTCGCTGCAGGAACAACCACAATCGACGCCGCTGATCGGCTTTGGCTTCGCCCGGGCACCGAGTGCCGGCACGACGTCAGCATTGGCGCTGAAAAAAATCGTCAGTGAATACCCCCAGTGCCTGAGTGCGATCTCTTATCACCCCTACGGCATGTCGGGCGCGCAGATCAGCAAAACCCAGGCGTTTATTCAGCAAAACTTCCATCTACCGGGGGTCATCAGTGAATGGGGCGTTCCTTCGCTCAGTTCCAACGGCGGGATCGAAGCGCAGGCCAGCAAAATCAGCACCTTCATCGCCGACGTCAAGAAGCTCGACATCCCGCTGACATCGATTTACGAGTGGAAAAACAGTGAAACGGGCGGCAATGACCGAGAGCGAAATTTCGGTTTCCTGACCTCCGACGGTCAAGCGAAACCAGCAAAAATGGCTGCCTCTACCCAGCTGAATCCGCAGTAGGAGGTACGTCCACGGGGTGCTGACGGTCAGTTGCCTGGAACCTGTGCCGCGTTTCGGCATCGTATTGATCAATACCGGGCCCCGCCTTTCAAACAACTGTTTTCAGGTTGTTGCCGCAGGGGCCGTCGATACACGTACACGCCCTTGAGTGGCTGTCAGCGCTCGGGTAATGTCATCAGACCCATAGGACAGAGCACGCCCATGACTTCCAAGCTGGAACAACTCAAACAAATGACTACCGTGGTTGCCGATACCGGCGACTTCGAAGCTATCGCTCGCGTTAAACCCGTGGATGCCACAACCAACCCTTCCCTGCTGCTCAAGGCCGCGGCCATTCCTGCGTATGCCGAGCTGCTGAACGCCTGCGTCCATGACTGCAAGGGCGATGTGGGACTGGCCAGCGACCGTTTTGGCGTGGCCGTGGGGCAAGAAATCCTGAAAGTGATCCCGGGCCGCATTTCCACCGAAGTGGATGCGCGCCTGTCGTTCGACACCGATGCCATGCTCAAGCGTGCGCATCGCCTGATCGAGCTGTACGACAAGGCCGGCATCGGCCGCGACCGCGTGCTGATCAAGATCGCCTCCACCTGGGAAGGCATCCGCGCTGCCGAGATCCTGGAAAAGGAAGGCATCCAGACCAACCTGACCCTGCTGTTCTCCTTTGCCCAGGCAGCCGCCTGCGCCGACGCCGGGGTGTTCCTGATTTCGCCGTTCGTGGGCCGTATCTACGACTGGTACAAGAAAGCCAACGGCAACGACTACACCGGCGCCGATGATCCGGGCGTGCAGTCGGTGACCCGCATCTACAACTACTACAAGGCCAATGACTACAAGACCGTGGTCATGGGCGCGAGCTTCCGCAACCTGGGTCAGATCGAGCAACTGGCCGGCTGCGACCGCCTGACCATCAGTCCGGACCTGATCGACAAGCTGGCCGCGGATACCGGCAAGCTGGAGCGCAAACTGGTGCCGGGCCATGCCGGTGAAGCGCGCCTGAGCCTCAACGAATCGCAGTTCCGCTGGCTGTCCAACGAAGATGCGATGGCGACCGAGAAACTGGCCGAAGGCATTCGTCAGTTTGCGCGGGACCAGGAGAAGCTCGAGGCGTTGTTGCAGGCCAAGCTGTGATCTGAGCGGGTG
>NZ_CATKPX010000079.1:0-751 GCF_949767755.1 Pseudomonas sp. IT-P4
GGCCGATGCGCGTATCCAGTTCGACCACCGAGTCGGCGTACTTGGACTTGGAGATCGACTTGTGAACGAACTCCGGTGCCGGCAGGTTCGGCTGGTGCACTTTCATGAAGTTGACGTTGATGAAGAACGGCTTGTCGGACTTGGCAGCGGTGTCGAGAAATTCCAGCGCGGCCTTTTCGACATAACCGTCAAAGTAGGGAATCCCGACTACACCGGGTTTGCCATCGATGACCGGCGTATCAACATACTGGCCGTTGATCTTGAACTCTTCGACGGCCTTTTCTCCCGCCTTGCCCGAGAGTGCGCCCTTGGTCACCTTGGCAAACATTTCCCGGGTTTCCGGGTCCATGTCGGGGAACCAGGTCGGGTCGGCGTAGGTGTAGGCATTGAGGTGATAGAGGCCGACGTACTTCATCACGTCATACCCCTGGGCATTGGGCAATGCATAGTCGGCTTCGCCCAGGTGCCACTTGCCGGTGAAGTAGGTCTCGTAGCCGCCGGTCTTGAGCACCGAGGCCAGCGTCCACTCGGCGGCGGGCAAACCACCGCCCTGGCCCTGGAAGGCCACGGTGGTCATGCCGCTGCGATTGGGGATACGCCCGGTCTGCATGGCCGCCCGGCCCGGGGTGCAGCTCGGCTGGGCATAAAAGGAATAAAAGGTCGTACCTTCTTGTGCCAGTTGGTCGATGCTGGGGGTTGGCATGCCACGGCCGACACCGCCACCGTACGGCCCCAGATCGCCGTAGCCGGT
>NZ_CATKPX010000080.1:0-716 GCF_949767755.1 Pseudomonas sp. IT-P4
CCGGGCAAGCGGTTGATGCCCTCTTCCAGGGCCAGGAAGTACTTCAATACCGCGCCACCCCAGATCTCTCCCGGCACCACGCACAAGACCCCCGGCGGATAAGGCAACGCGCCCTCGGCGGCGATACGCCCATCGGCCTCCGCCAGCGCCACCAGTTCGACGTTGCCGCGGATGTACTCGATTTGCGCTTGCTGCGGGTTCATGGCCTTTTTCGGGAAGTGCTCCTTGCGGAACATGTCCTTCTGCAGTTGCTGCACGTTGTGATGGCGGTACAGGTCGTGCATTTCCTGGCAGAGCTGGCGGATGGTGTAGTTGCGATAGCGTTCCTGATGCTGCGCGTAGATCGCCGGCAGCACCCGGCTCATCGGCGCGTCATCGCTGATGAAGCGTTCGAAGCGGGCGATTTGCGCGGCCAGGTGGGTCATCTTCGCCCAGTCTTCGGCCGGCGTGAGCAGGAACAGGATCGAGTTGAGGTCGCACTTTTCCGGAACGATGCCGTTCTCGCGCAGGAAGTTGGCCAGGATGCCGGCGTGTATGCCGAAGTCGGTGTAGCTGCCGTCCACCGGGTCGATGCCCGGCGTGGTGAACAGCAACTTGCACGGGTCGATGAAGTACTGCTTCTCGGCGTAGCCGGCAAAGGCGTGCCAGCGGTCCTTGGGGTGGAACTCGAAGAAGCGGATGTCGTTGGCGATTTCTTCCGTCGGATAGTCTTCCCA
>NZ_CATKPX010000081.1:0-711 GCF_949767755.1 Pseudomonas sp. IT-P4
TATCATGGACAAGCTCAAGGCGCTGGGCCTGGATAAGAATACGCTGGTGGTCTACACCACCGATAACGGCGCCTGGCAGGATGTTTACCCGGACGCCGGCTACACACCATTTCGTGGCACCAAAGGCACCGTGCGCGAGGGCGGTAACCGGGTCCCTGCAATCATGACCTGGCCCGGAAAAATCAAGCCCAATGCCAAGAACCACGACATTCTCGGCGGGCTCGATCTGATGGCAACTTTCGCCTCGGTGGCCGGCATCAAGTTGCCGGAGAAGGATCGCGAAGGTCAGCCAATCTATTTCGACAGCTACGACATGACCCCGGTAATCACCGGCACGGGTCCCGATCCACGTAAAGAGTGGTTCTACTTCACCGAAAACGAGTTGTCCCCTGGTGCGGCCCGCGTAGGCAACTACAAGGCCGTGTTCAACCTGCGTGGCGACAATGGCGTGCCGACCGGCGGCCTGGCCGTGGATACCAACCTGGGCTGGAAAGGGGAGTCGAAGTACGTGGCGACAGTGCCGCAAGTCTTTGACTTGCTGCAAGATCCACAGGAGCGCTACGACATCTTCATGAGTAACGTCACTGAGCGCACCTGGACCATGGTGCCGATCAGCCAGGCGATCAACAAGCTGATGCAGACCTACATCAAGTACCCGCCACGCAAACTGCAAAGCATGGGCTATGACGGGCCGATCGAGTTGTCCAAGTA
>NZ_CATKPX010000082.1:0-622 GCF_949767755.1 Pseudomonas sp. IT-P4
ACGCCTGCCGGCGGAAAAACTCTCGCGCCTGCACAACTCCGGCATCCAGCCCGACCTGCTGGTCGAGCACGCCTACAACCCGATCCATCGCCGTCACCAGTACGACCCGGCTGGCGAGTTGACCCGCACCCTCGACAAACTGCGTGGCGAGATCAAGTACGAATACGAAGCCAACGGCCAGTTGCACAGCCGCGACACCGGGCAGTTGATCGACAGCGAAGAATTCCGCTACGACGCCGCGGCGAACCGGCTGAACTTCAACACCAGCCAGTTTGATCACGTCAAGGACAACCGCCTTAAACGCTGGCGGGATCAGGAATATGCCTACGATGCGTGGGGCAACCTGATTGAAAAACGCAGCGGCATGGGCACGCTGCAGACGTTTGGGTATGACTGTGAAAATCGGTTGGTGCGGGCGGAGACGTTGGTTAACGGCAAGATGGAAAGTACCGGATCGTATCGGTATGACAGTTTGGGGCGACGGGTTGGCAAGGTTTCAGAGGTCAACGGTAAAGCCGAGCAGAAGCACTTTTTGTGGCAAGGCTTGCGGATGTTGCGTGAGGAAAGTCCGGGGCAGAGCAGTTTGTACCTGTATGAGCCGGGGAGTTATGCGCCGTTGGCG
>NZ_CATKPX010000083.1:0-622 GCF_949767755.1 Pseudomonas sp. IT-P4
GGCCAACGGCGCATAACTCCCCGGCTCATACAGGTACAGACTGCTCTGCCCCGGACGCTCCTCCCGCAGCATGCGCAGGCCTTGCCATAAGAAGTGTTTCTGCTCGGTCACGCCATTAACAACAGACTGTTTGCCAACCCGTCGCCCCAAACTGTCATACCGATACGCACCGGTACTTTCCAGCTTGCCATTAACCAACGTCTCAGCCCGCACCAAGCGATTTTCACAGTCATACACAAACGTCTGCAGCGTGCCCATGCCACTGCGCTTTTCAACCAGGTTGCCCCACGCATCGTAGGCATATTCCTGGTCCCGCCAGCGTTTAAGGCGGTTGTCCTTGACGTGATCAAACTGGCTGGTGTTGAAGTTCAGCCGGTTCGCCGCGGCGTCGTAGCGGAACTCTTCGCTGTCGATCAGCTGCCCGGTGTCGCGGCTGTGCAGTTGGCCGTTGGCTTCGTACTCGTACTTGATCTCGCCGCGCAGTTTGTCGAGGGTACGGGTCAACTCGCCGGCCGGGTCGTACTGGTGGCGGCGGTGGATCGGGTTGTAGGCGTGCTCCACCAGCAGGTCGGGCTGGATACCGGGGTTGTGCAGGCGCGAGAGTTTTTCCGCCGGCAGGCGC
>NZ_CATKPX010000084.1:0-611 GCF_949767755.1 Pseudomonas sp. IT-P4
ACACAATGTGCCTGAGTGGTTTTTTCTTCAGTCAGCAGATGAAAGCGATTGTAGGTGCGATCGACTTTGCGCACCGTCCTGTTAATACGATCCTCCAAGGTAGCGGTACTGCCGTACTCATACGTAGCGTCGATTTTGTACAGAGGGTCCATCCCCTCTTCCCAGGTTACTGAAGCACCGGCCCCAAGGAAGTTTTCCGCCGTATAACGGTACGTCACTTCCAACGCTGGCTGGCCAAAGCCTGGGTCGACGTGATGCCGGGTGACCCGCGGCAGGTTGGGCCGGGTGACGCCGCCAGGGTACGGATGGCCCGCATCGGCATACTCGATGGTTTCGCGGCCACCGACCGGTGTCTTGACTTCGTGCAGGCACAGAATGCCGCGGATCGGGCCGTTGCCATAACCGAAGCGCCAGGAGGCTTTTTCCGCGGTGGGC
The DNA here is from genome assembly GCF_949767755.1 of Pseudomonas sp. IT-P4. Lineage (NCBI taxonomy): Bacteria > Pseudomonadati > Pseudomonadota > Gammaproteobacteria > Pseudomonadales > Pseudomonadaceae > Pseudomonas > Pseudomonas sp. IT-P4. The sequence continues at coordinate 436 of NZ_CATKPX010000084.1, forward strand.
AGGACGATCTCGGTCACCCAGCCGTTGCTGTTCAGTTTCATCTCGTAACGGGCCAACGGCGTGCCGCCGGGCCCGTCGTAAGGACGCACAAGAATCTCAACCAGGGTGCTATCGGCACGCCGATTGATCCGCAGCAAGTCGCCATGGGCATCGGCGATCGACTCCAGGCGCTGGCC
>NZ_CATKPX010000085.1:0-518 GCF_949767755.1 Pseudomonas sp. IT-P4
TGTCCCGTCCTGAATAAGGTTTACACCTTCTGATCTATTTTCAGGAGGGCGTAATGGAATCAGCAAAAAGGCGTAGTCAGCGAGACTACACGCTGACTTTTAAATTGTCGGTCGTCGACCAGGTCGAAAAAGGCGAGCTGAGTTATAAAGAGGCTCAGGAGCGCTACGGGATTCAAGGCAAAACGACCGTTCTGACGTGGTTACGCAAGCACGGTCGGCAGGATTGGAGCCCGGGCACATACATTGGCTCGCCGAGGATGGGGTCTATGCCCGACAAAAACCGACCATTGACGCCAGAGCAACGCATCAAAGAACTTGAAGAGCAGTTGGCTCTGTCCAATCAGAAAGCGCAGTTTTTCGAAGCTGTCGTGGATGTCTTGAAAAATGACTACGGCCTCTCTGTCATAAAAAAGCGTCCCGGCAAGTCCTCGCGCAAAAGCGAGTCCAAAACCTGAGTATCAGCAGGGCTTGCCAGTTCATGGGGATAAGCCGCCAGGCTTACTACAAACGTAATCGCG
>NZ_CATKPX010000086.1:0-517 GCF_949767755.1 Pseudomonas sp. IT-P4
AAACCTCGCGCCGACCTTCACCGTCAAGGTCGACCAGAAACTCGATCACGACCTCAAGGTCACCCTGAGCAACGGCGACACCGTCACCATTGAAGCGGGCAAATTGTCAGCCATCTACACCGCACCGGTGCAGGGTGACGACGTCTACAAGGACGGCCAGACCCTCTCGGTTGGTGTCACCGACGCCAGCGTCGACGGCCAGACCTTCGAAAACCTGGTGATCGACGGCACGGCGGCCAATGTGGCCATCACTGACACCGTCAGCGAAGTGATTGCGACCCTGACTGCGGACAAGTCCACCGTGGCTGAAGGCGGCCAGGTCACCTACTCCGTGACCCTGACCAACGCGGCCGGTCTGCCGATCAATAACCACGGCCCGTTGGAGTTCACCCTCTCCGATGGCACCAAGATCACCATCGCGGCCAATACCGCGACTGGCACGGCAACCATCGCCGCTGCCGACGACGTCTTCACCGGCGGCCAGGCGCCGATCGTCAACAAGCTCGAGAGCGTTACT
>NZ_CATKPX010000087.1:0-475 GCF_949767755.1 Pseudomonas sp. IT-P4
GGAAACATGACCTGGCGATTTTGATGTCTTGTAAACAAAAGAACGAAGATTTCTTCCAAGGAGTAAACACCACTATGAATCTGTCCCGAAAACTGCTCGTCGGCGCCACGCTGGCCAGTCTGCTGCTAGGCGGTTGCACCTCGAAAGTGACTGAGAAGGAGCAATACTCAGGCTTCCTGTCCAACTACAACAACCTGCAGGAAGTCGAAACGCCGAGCGGCGGTACCACAATGCGTTGGGTCAGCCCTTCGTGGAACCCGAATGCCTATGACACCGTGGTGTTTAATAAACTGGAGCTCTACCCTGCGCCAAAACCCGATGAGCGGGTCAACCAGCAAACGCTGACGGACATTCAGAACTACATGACCAACAAGGCCAAGGCCACCCTGGGTCAGAAGTATCGCGTAGTGACCAACACCTCATCCGCACCGGCGGGTTCGCGCCCCCTGATCATGCGTGCGGCAATTACCGGAGT
>NZ_CATKPX010000088.1:0-456 GCF_949767755.1 Pseudomonas sp. IT-P4
CCGTAACTTGGTGATTGCAGGCATGGTATGGCCGCGCCCGAGGCTTTCGAGCATGCGCTGGGTGTTCACGGTGCCGGAGCCGATGCCACCCTCGCTGGCGTTGGTGATTACAAACAGGTGCAAGGGGCCGTGTATGGCGGGGTCGCGCCCGGCCTTGGTCTGGCCGGCGGCGACGGCCTTGATCAATTCGGCCAGGGGCGGCCAGCGGAAATACTGGTTTTCGATGTAGATGAACTGGGTCGCGTTGTTGACCGCCTGCAGGTACAGCTTCTCGATGTCGCGCTTGCCCTCCTGGGCCTGGGTGCGCAGGATCTGCGCGATCTGTCGGGTGGCTTGCGGGGCGCATTGTTGTTGCGGCCCGATCTCTTTGGCTTGGCGCAGGTCGAGCAAGTCCTCGCCGGTTTCCTTGCGCCAGGCGCTGGCGAAGTTGTGGTGCAGGTGTTCCAGGATCGGCCC